>NZ_JBSFVZ010000018.1:0-180420 GCF_053592575.1 Streptomyces sp. NPDC002640
TATCACATCCCCCCCCTTCTATTCCCCCCCCCCCCCCCCCCCCCCGCCGCCCCCCCCCCCCCCCCGGCCCCCCCCCCCCCCCCGGGGGCCCCCCCCCCCCCCGCCGCGTCTGTGGCACCGTGGGCGCCATGGCGAACTCAGGGTCCGGCGAGACGGTCACCGAGCGGATCGTCCGCGTGCTGGAGACGTTCGACGCCGACCGCACCGTGCAGACGGCGTCGGAGATCGGACGCCGCGCGAACCTGCCGTCGTCCACCGCCCACCGGATGGTGGCCGAACTCGTGCAGTGCGGGCTGCTCGAACGGGACGAGGAGCACCGGGTGCGGCTGGGCATGCGCCTGTGGGAGCTGGCCCTGCGCGGCTCGCACGCGCTGCGGCTGCGCCAGGCGGCGCTGCCGTACATGGAACGGGTGCAGGCGCGGGTGCGGGAGCACACCCAGCTGGCGGTGCTGGAGAACGACGAGACCCTCTTCGTCGAGCGCCTGTCGCACCCGCAGGCGGGGGCGAACATCACCCGGATCGCCGGCCGGCTGCCCCTGCACGCCTCCTCCTCGGGCCTGGTCCTGCTCGCCCACGCCCCGCGGGAGTTGCAGGACCGGGTGCTGGCGGGGCCGCTCGGGCCGGTGTCCCCGGAGACGGTCACCGACCCGGCGCGGCTGCGCCAGGTGCTGGCCGCCGTCCGCCGTGACGGGATCGTGGTGGCGCCGGGCACGATCGAGAGCGTGTCGACGGGTGTGGCGGTCCCGGTGCGCGAGGGGCGCGGCCGGGTGGTGGCCGCGCTGTCGGTCGTCCTGCCCCGTGAGACGCCGACCCGGCCGGTGGTGGACGAGCTGCGCGCCGCCGCCGCGGGCATCTCGGCGGCCCTGGGCGCCCGCCGCCCGTAGACGGATTCCCGTTCAACGGGAAAGCCCGTCGTCAACCCGGTCCCGTCCGCGCCAGACTCCTGCCGTTCCACCCCGGTCGAAGGAGACGTCATGTCCGTACGCACCCGTGTCGCGATCGTCGGCGCAGGCCCCGCCGGCCTGCTGCTGTCCCACCTGCTGGACCGGCACGGCATCGAGTCGGTGGTGATCGACGGCCGCAGCCGCGAGGAGATCGAGACGACGATCCGGGCCGGGATCCTCGAGCAGGGGACCGTCGAGATCCTCGACCGGAGCGGCGCCTCGGACCGCGTGCTGACCGTCGGGCAGAAGCACGAGGGCGTCGAGCTGCGCTTCGACGGCGAGGGCCACCGGATCGACTTCGCCGCGACCGTCGGCCGCGCGGTCTGGCTGTACCCCCAGCACGAGGTGCTCAAGGACCTGGTCGCGGCGCGCCTGGCCGCCGGACAGGACCTGCGGTTCCAGGTGACCGCCGAGCGCGTGGAGGACGCCGGGACCGACCGGCCGCGCGTGATCGCCCGGGACGCCGAGGGCCGCCGGATCGAGATCGAGGCCGACGTGGTGGTGGGCGCGGACGGTTCGCGCGGCGTCACCCGCGAGGCGGTCAACGGCTCGGCGCGCGACGGGCACTACCGGGAGTACCCCTTCGCCTGGTTCGGCATCCTCTGCGAGGCGCCGCCCAGTTCCGAGGAGCTGATCTACAGCAACTCGCCGGAGGGTTTCGCCCTCATCAGCCGGCGCAGCGACGAGGTGCAGCGGATGTACTTCCAGTGCGACCCGGAGACGGATCCGCAGGCGTACTCCGATGAGCGGCTGTGGGAGATCCTGCAGGCGCGGGTCCCGGGCACCACGCTCAAGGAGGGGCCCGTCTTCCAGCGCGACGTCCTGCGTTTCCGCAGCTTCGTGGCGCGGGAACTGCGGCGCGGCCGGGTCGTCCTGGTCGGCGACGCGGCGCACACCGTGCCGCCCACCGGCGCCAAGGGGATGAACCTGGCGGTCGCCGACGTCGTCCTGCTGACCGACGCGCTGCGGGCGTTGCTCCTGGACGGGGACGCGTCCCTGTTCGACGCCTTCCCGGAGACCGCCCTGCAGCGGATCTGGAAGGCGCAGCACTTCTCCTGGTGGATGACGAACATGCTGCACCTGCGGCCGGGGGCCGACGCGTTCGACCGGATGCGGCAGCTGGGCGAACTGCGCACGGTCGTCGGGTCGGCGGCAGGGCACGCCTACCTGGCCGAGGGCTACACGGGCTGGCCGCTCCCGTAACGCTCAGCCGGCCCGCAGCAGGGCCGGTCGGGTGGCCGGGGCGTTGTGGCGGACGGGTGTGCCGGGGCTCGGGTACGCCGCCGGTGACGGCCGTCCGCGGTTCCTGCGGGACCAACTACTTGGATCGACCATCCGTTCCGGGGTTAACTGTGGCCCGCAGGAGCACCCCCTCAGCCGCCCTCGGCGCACGTCCCACGGAGGCCCGGAGATGAAGAGCACGACCGTCCACCCCTTCGACCTGGTCGACGTCGACGGACTGCTGACCGACGAGGAGCGCGAGATCCGGCGGACCGTGCGGACGATGGGCGACCGGGAGTTGCGCCCCCAGGTCGCCGACTGGTTCGAGGAGGGCGCGATCCCCGCGCGCGAACTGGCGCGGGCGCTGGGCAAGTTGGGCGTGCTGGGCATGCACCTGGAGGGCTACGGCTGCGCCGGTGCGGGCGCGGTCTCCTACGGGCTGGCCTGTCTGGAGCTGGAGGCGGTCGACTCCGGTCTGCGCAGCCTGGTCTCGGTCCAGGGGTCGCTGGCGATGTACGCGATCTGGAAGTACGGCTCCGAGGAGCAGAAGCAGCGCTGGCTGCCCGGCATGGCGGCGGGTGAGACCATCGGCTGCTTCGGCCTGACCGAGCCGGACGCCGGCTCCGACCCCGGCGCGATGCGGACCAACGCCCGGCGGGACGGCTCCGACTGGGTCCTCAACGGCACCAAGATGTGGATCACCAACGCCTCGGTGGCCGACGTCGCCGTGGTGTGGGCGCGCACCGAGGAGGGCGTCCGCGGCTTCCTGGTCCCGGCCGGCACGCCCGGCTTCTCGGCACCCGAGATCCGGCGCAAGCTCTCCCTGCGGGCCAGCGTCACCGGCGAGATCGTCCTGGAGGACGTCCGGCTGCCCGCCGAGGCGATGCTGCCGGAGGCCCGTGGCCTGTCCGGCCCGCTGGGCTGCCTGAACGAGGCCCGGTTCGGCATCGTGTTCGGCGCGGTGGGCGCGGCGCGGGACTGCCTGGAGACCGCGCTCTCCTACGTGGCGGACCGCTCGGTCTTCGGCCGCCCCCTCGCCTCCTACCAGCTGACCCAGCAGAAGCTGGCCGACATGGCGCTGGAGCTCGACAAGGCGATGCTGCTGGCGCTGCGCCTCGGCCGCCTGAAGGAGGACGGGCGCCTGTCGCCGGAGCAGGTCAGCGTGGGCAAGCTGAACAACGTGCGCGAGGCCATCGCGATCGCCCGCGAGTGCCGCACCCTGCTCGGCGCCAACGGCGTCACCCTGGAGTACCCGGTGCTCCGCCACGCCAACAACCTGGAGTCGGTGCTGACGTACGAGGGCACCAGCGAGGTCCACTCCCTGGTCATCGGCAAGGCCCTCACCGGCGAGGCCGCGTTCCGCTGAGCCCTGACGGGCGCGGGCGGCCCCGTCCGCACCGGCGGGCGGGGCCGCGCCGTTCGGCGTGCGGTCCGCCGAGGCGCCGGTGCGGCGCCGTCCCGGTTCACCAGCGGGGCGTCCTCTTCTCGTAGGAGGGGTCGATCCGCCGCATGTAGCCGGTGTCGTCGCGGTCGCGCAGCCCGCAGGCGAGGTACTGCTCGTGCAGGCGGGCCAGCGCGTCGCGGTCCAGTTCCACACCCAGCCCCGGGCCGGTGGGCACGGCCACCGCGCCGTCCCGGAAGGCGAGCACGCCGGGGGCGACGACGTCCTCGTCCTCGTCCTTCCACGGCCAGTGCGTGTCGCAGGCGTAGGTCAGGTTCGGGGTGGCGGCCGCCAGGTGGGTCATGGCGGCGAGGCTGATCCCGAGGTGCGAGTTGGAGTGCATGGACAGGCCCAGGCCGAAGGTGTCGCAGATCCCGGCGAGGACGCCGGAGCGCCGCAGACCGCCCCAGTAGTGGTGGTCGGAGAGGACGACCTGCACGGCGCCCCGGGCCACCGCGGGGGCCACCTCGTCGAAGGAGACCACGCACATGTTGGTGGCCAGCGGCATCGAGGCCTCACGGGCGACCGCCGCCATGCCGTCCTGGCCGGGCGTGGGGTCCTCCAGGTACTCCAGGACGCCGTCGAGTTCACGCGCGACCCGCAGCGAGGTCTCCACCGTCCAGGCGCAGTTGGGGTCGATCCGCAGCGGAACTCCGGGGAAGGCGTCGCGCAGGGCGTGGACGGTCGCGATCTCCTCGTCGGGCGGGAGGACGCCGCCCTTGAGCTTGAGGGCGCCGAAGCCGTAGTCGTCGAGCATGCGACGGGCCTGGGCGACGATGCCGTCGGCGTCGAGGGCCTCGCCCCAGTCGTCGGGCTCGGCGCCCGGGTGGGCGGCCCACTTGTAGAAGAGGTAGGCGCTGAACGGCACGCGCTCCCGGACCGCTCCGCCCAGCAGGTCGCTGACCGGCCGGCCGGCGGCCTTGCCCTGGATGTCCAGGCAGGCGACCTCGAAGGGGGAGAACACCCGGTCGACGGTGCTGCTGGTGGTGATCATGCCGGTGAGTCCGTGGCCGTCGCTGCCGGTGTCGCCGCCCAGCGCGCGGGCGACGGCGTCCCGCATCCGGCCGAGGTGGTGGACGTCCTGTCCGGTCAGGGCGTCGGCCGCGGTGCACAGGCGGCGGAGGTGGCCGGAGTCGGCGTAGGTCTCGCCGAGGCCGGTGATCCCCTGGTCGGTGTGCACCTCGAGGACGGCGCGCAGGGCGTAGGGCTCGTGGACGCCGACGGCGTTCAGCAGCGGCGGGTCGCGGAAGGCGACGGGGGTGACGGTGACCGAGGTGATCCGTATCGCGTCGCTCATCGGGCGGCCTCCTCGCCGTCGCGGCCGACGACGGCGAGCCCCGCGTCGACGATGCGGCGCAGCCGTTCGAGGTGCTGGGGCGACGGGTCGGTGAGCGGCGGCCGGACGCCTCCGACGTCGTGGCCGCGCACGGCCATGCCCGCCTTGACCAGGGAGACGGCGTAGCCGGGAACCTCGTCGCGCAGGGCCACCAGCGGGTGGAAGAAGTCGCGCAGGAGGAGGTCCACGGTGTCCTGGTCGCCGGTGGTGACCGCCCGGTGGAAGGCCAGCGAGACCTCCGGCGCGAAGCAGAAGACGGCGGAGGAGTACAGCTCGACGCCGATGCCCCGGTAGGCGGGGACGGTCGTCTCGGCGGTGGGCAGGCCGTTGAAGAACTGGAAGTCCTTGTCGCGCCCGGACAGCGCCGAGCGGACCGCCGAGACCGTGCGGGAGAGCCGGTCCAGATCGCCGACGCCGTCCTTGAAGCCGACGACCTTGTCCATCGACGCCACCTCGGCCGCGGCCTCCGGGGTGAAACGGGCGTTGGAGCGGTTGTAGACGATCACCGGCAGGTCGCTCGCGGCGACGACCTGCCGCGTGTAGGCGATCAGTCCGGCGGCCGGGGCCTCGACCAGGTACGGCGGGAGCAGCAGCAGGCCGTCGGCGCCCGCCTCCTGGGCGATGCGGGAGTAGCTGCGGGCCAGGGACACCGGGCCGCCGGTGCCGGCGAAGACCGGGACCCGGCCTGCCGTCGCCTCGACGGCGGTGCGGACGACCTGGCCGTACTCCTCCGGGTCCAGGGTGTGGAACTCGCCCGTGCCGCACGCGGCGAAGACGCCGCCGGGCCCGAAGTCCAGCCCCCGTCCCACGTGGTCGGCGAGCGCCGTCGTGTCGATGTGTCCGGCGCCCGTGAAGGGGGTGACCGGGAAGAACAGTACGCCGTCGAGCTTCGGCACCTCAGGGCTCCCGTTGTCTACATATGTGGACGCCATTCTCATGTGCGAACCGCGCCTGCACTGTAGGACTCCGCCTGACGGCCGGTCAAGACACCGGCCGGCCCGCGAGGGGCGCGGAGGGGCCCGGCCCCCGCCCGCGACAGGGGCCGCACATGACGGACGACCCCGGATGCGGGGTCCGCATCCGGGGTCGTCCGTCGTCCGTGGTCCGCACCACTTGGGTGCTGCGGCCTCCGGTCAGCGCTTGAAGGCGTCCTTGCCCTTCTCCTTGGTGCCGCGGGCGTGTCCGCGGCCTTCCAGGGCGCCACCCTTGGCGGCGGTGGTGTCGTCACCCGCGCTGTGGGCGCCCTTGCGGATCAGCTTGCCCGCGATCTGCTCGGCCTTGGCCTTGGCCTTCTCTCCGGCACTCATGGCACTCCCTTCGTAGGCGGTCACTCTTCGCCTGCCCCCGACCGGCCGACGGAAACGGGGGCGCACGTCGGGCCCTGCCCGGACACCGCGGTGACCGGCGGCGGGGAGGCGTCGTTCTCGCGCAGTTCCGCCAGGAGCTCGTTCCGTCCCGCCAGGAGCTCGGTCAGGATGCGGCGGGCGGCGCGCAGCAGCTCCGCCACGTCGCCCCCGGCGAGGGCGTAGCTGACCGTGGAGCCCTCCCGGATGGAGACCACGATGCCCGCGCGCCGGAGAACGGCGAGCTGCTGCGACAGGCTGGACGGCTCGATCTCGATGTCGGCGAGCAGGTCCCGGACCGGGACGGGTCCGTGCTGCAGCAGTTCCAGGACCCTGATGCGTGCCGGATGCCCCAGCATGCGAAAGAACTCTGCCTTGGCTTGGTAGAGGGGCAGTTGCATGGCGGTCTTCCTGCCGGTCGGGTGGCTGGCCCCCAGGGCGCGGCGCTCCCCCACCGCGCCCTGGGCTCTTCTCCGGTCATCTTGTCGGCCCGGACAGCGCACGTTCACAGGTTGGAATGATCTCCATGTGATGACTTGAAGAAGTCTGCAAGTCATGGGCATGCGTCTGCCTGGTCACGGAGCGGTCAGACGTCCAGCTGCGCTTCGACCCGCTTGAGCACGTGGCGGGCCATGGCCAGGTTGGAGCGGTCCTTGTCCAGCACCAGGTAGAGGAACAGGCCGTTGCCGTTCCGCCCCGTCACCAGCCTGATGAGGTGGTACTGGGTGCCCAGCGTGATCAGGATGTCCTCGATCTGGCTCTTGAGGCCGAGGTGCTCCATGGTGCGGACCTTGGCGCGGATGACGTCCGTGTTGCCGGCCGCCGCGACGGTCAGGTCCAGGTCCTTGCCGCCGCCGAGGCTGCCCAGCGCCATGCCGCTGGTGTAGTCGACGACGGCCGCCCCGAGCGAGCCCTCGATCTCGGTCATCAGTTCCTTGAGTGCAACTTCCACGCTCGCCATGCGGAGCCTCCGTTGGTTGTCGGCTGGTTGTCGGCGGAACGACCCCGGTTCCGGGCCCTCCTGCGACCGCAACGTACGCGGATCGATCCGACCCGGAGAAAGGTTGATCAGGAGTGACAGATGTTGACCGCGTGACTGTCAGAACACGGCGGACCGGTCATGAGAAATGATCAGCCTATCGACTCTTCCGGCCCCTCCGGCCCCGCGGCCCTTCCGACCCCTCCGGTCCCCCGCCGCCCTCAGCCCGCCGCGCGCAGCTCCGCGCGGTCGGTGAGCGTGGCCGCCAGGTCGAGCAGCGCGGCGAAGTCCTCCGGCCGCAGACCCACCCGTGGATCGACGTGGTGCAGGGCCGTGGGCGCGGGGTTGTGGGCGTCGACGTAGAGGTCGTCCAGGACGCTCAGTTCGTCGTCGACCCAGATGAACGGGCGGCCCGCGGCGTGCTCCACCACGGCGGCGGTCTTCCAGTGCACGCCGTCGGGGCGCTCCCGGCACAGGTCCGCGCCGAAGTCCACGTGGTCGAGGTCCGGGAGGCCGAGCACCCGGCCGATGTGACGGTTGGCCTCGGACATCCACGCGGTGGCCCAGCAGATGTCGAAGCCGAGACGGAGCAGGGCCGGGCCGTGGGCCGGATTCAGCCAGAGCCGCCAGGGGCGGACCGGGAGGGTGGCGGGGACGGGCCGGGTCCGGTAGCCGGGAAGGGGGTTGGGCCGCGCCGCGGCATACGGGTTGAGCGGTCCGTCGACATCGAGAAAGAGCAGCGGACGGCTCATGGTTCCCCCTCGTGTTGGCGTGCGCCACCAGACTCCCCCGAGGCCGCCGGCGGGGGCATGAGTACCCGTACTCAAACACGGCCCGCGCCTTCCCCGGCGGGGAACGCGGCGGCCCGGCGGGCGGCCCGACCGCGGCCCAGGCACGGCCCGACCCCGGCCCGACCCCGGCCCGATCGCGGCCCGATCGCGGTCAACGCGGCCCAGTGCGGCCCGACATGGCCCAGTGCGGCCCGATCGCCGCTCAGGAGCAGTCGAAGCGGTGCTCGACCGGGCGGTCGGGGCAGGTCCGGCACTCGAAGAGGTACACGCCGCCCGCGTCGCCCAGCATCAGCCCGGCCGGTTCCCGGACGGCCTTCGCCGACGCGTCGTCGAAGTCCTCCCGTCCGCCCTCGGCCGCGGCCTGGTCCTCGACCGGTGTCCAGCTGCTCCATGTCCCGTCGTACTCCCAGCTGGCGACCGTCAGCAGGTGCTCCATGGGGCCGCCGCAGGCGGCGCAGCCGGGCCACTGCGGGCTCTGGGTCCAGCCCGGGTACCCGCCCAGCTTGGTACCGGGTGCCGAGAGGCCAGGTCGGTCTCGTAGTCCCACCCGGTCCCCTCCCCGAGCCGCTGGAGGCGCTCCCCGAGGGCGTCCCGCAGCTCCTTGGGGAGATCGGCGCCGGGGTACTCGGTCACCCGCTCCGGATGCAGTACGCACGGCCGCGGCAGGTACTCCTCGATCGCGTCGGCCGGCGCCGGCGGGGTGGGCCGGACCTCGCCGACCGCCTCCGCCGCCCGCCACCGCACCACGGGGTGGGGGCAGTCCTGCGGGTCGTGGTCGAACGGGCACCACAGCACCTGCAGCAGGTCGCACCCGTCCGGGAAGGGGGTGCCGGGAGCCTCCGCCCGGTGGATCTGCAGCAGGGGCACGAGCGGCACGCCGGCCTCGGCCGGCACGCCCTGCCCCAGGTCGGCATGTGCCTCGGCGTCCCCGCAGACCGGCCAGTCCTCCTCCGCCGGCCACAGCAGCGGCCCGCCCAGCGAACTGTCCCGGTACGACGGCTCCCCGGCCCGCGGATGCAGCCGCAGCGCCTCCCGCCGGTGGGGCGCGAGCTCCGGGAAGTACGCCTCGACGTCGAGGGGCCGGGGCGGGGTGTGCCGGGTGGTCATGGACGCCTCCGGGGCGGTTCGCGGGACGACCCGTACCTTACGGCCGGGGTCGGACACCGCCCGGACCGGAGCGGGGGCCGTGGTCCTTCTCCGCCGCGACGGCGCCGGCGGAGACCAGGGTCGCGGCGGCGAGGGTGCCCCAGAGGGCGGCCGGTCCCCGCGGAGCGAGCAGGGTGATGACCGCGGGCGAGACCGCGAGACCGAGGCCCGTGGAGACCTCGAAGCGGGCCAGCACACGGCCCAGGCGGCGGGGCGGCGCCAGATGGGTGACCAGCGCGGTGGCGCTGCCCGTGTAGACGATCTCGCCGAACGTGCACACCACGGACACCGCGGCGACGGCAGGGGCCGCCCGGCTGCCGCCCAGCGACGCGGCGGCCAGGAACCCGAGGTAGGACAGGGCCAGCACCACGCCGGCCGAGGCGAGCACGCTCCGCCGGGGAAAGCGGGAGAGCAGGACGGTGACCGGCACCTGAAGGGTGACGACCAGCACCGTGTTGGCGACGAAGACCGCCGCCGACCAGGCCGGTGAGGCGTCCAGCTGGGTCACCAGCACCAGCGGTAGCGCGATCTCGGGGACGTTGAGGCAGAACACGTAGACGACGTTGGCCGCCAGCAGCGCGGGCATCGGCGGCACGGGACCGTCGTCCCTGCCCGAGGGGGCCGCGGCGGGGCTCACCCGCAGGCGTACCGACCGCACCAGTACCGCCGCCACCAGGCAGGCCAGTCCGGTGGCCGCCGCCAGGGCCCGCATCGCCCCGGCGCCGCCCGCGAGGCAGACGGTGGCGATCAGCGCGCCCGCCCCCATGCCGGCGTTGCGCAGGGTGCGGCCCGCCGCCAGGGCGGTGTCGCGCTCCCGGCCGTGGGCGAGCGTGGCCACCACGGCGGCGTGGGCGGCGGGCCACGCCTGGTTGCCGATGCCGTGCAGCAGTACGGCGAGGGCGAACATCCGAAGGTTCCCGGCCGGGGCGGCCAGCAGGACGGCCACCCCCGCCGCCCGCACCAGCATCGACGCCGCCACGACCGCGCTGCGGGCGCCCCGGTCCAGCCACCGGCCCACGACGGGCATGCACACCAGGCTCAGGACGACGGCGACGGTCATGGCGACGCCGGTGACCGGGGCGGAGAGCCGCAGCACGGTGACGCCGTAGAGCAGCAGGAAGGGCCGCAGCATGCCGGCTCCCAGGGCGTCCACGGCCAGGGCCACGGCGTAGCGGGGGCCGCCGGACGCGCGGACGAGATCACGGGTCCGGGTCGTGAGGGTGGTGGAGGGCATGGTAGAGGTCATGGCTTCACGCTCGCCGCGAGGGGGCACGCGGAGCACGCCGCTTGACGATCACCGTCAAGCGATTCCACCGATGCCCGTCCGCGCGCCAGGATGCCGCGGATGATGGGCGGGTGACGCTGAGGATCGACATCACCGGCCTGCCGCCCGGGCGGATCCGCTTCGCCGCCTCGCCGCTGGCCGAACTGACCGCCATGCTGCACGTGCTGGCGGAACCCGGGCACCACCCCGCGTTCGCCGCCTGGGCCGCGGAGGTCCGGGCGGGGCTGCGGCCGGAGCTGGCCGAACGCCTGCGCGAGGCCGAGCCCCTCTGGCGCTCCTCCCAGGCCGACTTCCTGCTTCCCGCCCGGCCGCGGCCCCGCCTCGCCGAGGAACTCGACGACGTGGACCGGATCGACGACGCCGCCTACGCGACCGCCGCGCTGGTGACGACCTGCGGCGGCAACCGGGACCCTCTCGACGCTCCCTCGCCGCTCGGCGACCCCGCCGCCCGCGCCCGGGCCCTGCGTCTGGCCGAGGCCCGCGGACCCGGCCGGGCGGCCTTCGCACGGCAGTTGCTCACGGACCCCGCCGCGGCGCGCGCCCGGGTACGCGGGACCCTCGAGCAGTGCGCCGAGGCCTTCTTCGACGCCGCCTGGCGGGAGGTGGTGGCGCGGCTCGCCGGGGATCTGCGCGTCAAGAACGACCTGCTGCGGCGTCAGGGCCTCGCCGCGGCGCTGGCCTCCGTCTCCGCTGCCCTCACCCTCACCCCGGCCGGTGACTGCGTGGTGGTGGACAAGCTGCAGGACAGGGCGACCACCGCCCGCGGCAGCGGCGTCACCTTCATCCCCAGCGTGTTCTCCCGCCCGCATCTCGTCGCGGTCCACACATCCGGCTGGCGGCCGGTGGTGCAGTACCCCGTCGCCGAGCCGGGTCCGCCGGAACACCGGGGCGCCTCGGCGCAGGCGTCGCCGGACACGGCGCTGCGGGGCGCGACGTCACCGGGGACGGTGACGCTCGAGACCGTCACGCTCCGGCTGGAGGCGCTCGCCCACCCGGTCCGTCTGCGGCTCCTGCGCACCCTGGCGCGCGGCCCGCACACCACCGGGGAGCTGGCCCACACCTGGGAGCTGTCCCTGCCGGAGGTCTCCCGGCACCTCGCCGTGCTCCGGCGCGCCGGCCTGCTCACGGCGCGGCGGCACGGCCGCCACGTCCGCCACACCCTCGACGTCACCGCGGTGACCTCGGTGGGGTCCGACCTGGTGGCGGCCGTGCTGCGCTGACGCCGAAGGGCCGGTCCAGGGCGGGTGTCCGCCGTGGACCGGCCCGGGCGCACGGGCTGTCAGCCGCTGCCGGTGCGGGCGCAGGCCGCCTCGTTGAGGGTGAAGCGACCCGGTGCGGAGGTGTCACCGGTGTGGGTGACGAGGTAGCCGAGGGTGACGGAACCGCCCGGCGGGATCACCGCGTTGTGGTCGGAGTCGGACGCCGTGTGGATGTCGCCGAGGCGGGTCAGGTCGGTGTTCCAGTCGGAGGTGACGGTCTGCCCGTAGGGCAGCGGGAACATCAGCGACCAGCCGTTCACGGGGGTGGTGCCCGTGTTGGTGACGGTGAGGTCGACCGTCATGCCGGTGCCCCAGGCGGTCTTCTTCACGTCGACCTTGCAGGTCGGCGTGGTACGTGCGAAGGACACCTTGTGGAGGCCCCCCGGCAGGTCGTTGACGACGTAGAACTCGCCTTCCTGGGTGGTGCCGACGGCCGTCACCTGGGTGGGCAGGTCACCGATGTCGGCCTGGCGGAAGCCGCCGTTGCCGTCGGGGCGCAGCGCCCAGACCTGGGACGAGCAGTAGTCGGTGGCGATGTAGGCGCCGCCGACCAGGTCGGCGAACTGCTTGCCGCGGTAGACCTGCCCGCCGATGACCGCGCAGTTGCCGTTGTAGGGCGAGTAGTAGAAGTCCTGCGGGGTGTAGCGGGCGCCGGAGGCGCACTGGGTCTCGTCGAAGACCTGCGGGCCCTCGTAGCAGGACCAGCCGAGGTTCGCGCCCGCCTGCTCCGCGCGCGTCAGGTGGGTGATCTCCTCCCACCGGCCCTGGCCGACGTCGGCCACCCACATCGACCCGTCGGCCGGGTCGAAGGAGAACTTCCACGGGTTGCGGGTGCCCCAGAGCCAGATCTCGCCCCGGGCACCGGCGGTGCCGGCGAACGGGTTGTCGGCCGGGATGCAGTACGGGAGCGAGCCGCAACTGCGGCTGACGTCGAGGCGGAGGATCTTGCCCAGCAGGGTGTCCTTGCGCTGGCCGGTGTCGAACGGGTCGCCGGACCCGCCCCCGTCGCCGATGGCCATGTACAGCTTGCCGTCGGGGCCGAAGGCGAGCTGGCCGCCGTTGTGGTTGCTGTAGTCGGCGTGCGGCTGCTGCAGGAGCACCTCCAGCTTCGCGTCGGCGAGGCTGTAGCGGGCCAGGGTGACCGCGCCGTCGGGCAGCGCCGTGTAGGCGAGGTAGAGCTTCTGGCTCTGGTTGAAGTCGGGCGGCAGCGCGATGCCGAGCAGGCCCCGCTCGTTGCCCGACTCGTCGACCTTGTCGACGATGTCCAGCAGCGGGGTGGCGGAGAGGCCGGTGTCCGGCTGGTAGACGCGGACCCGACCGGACTTCTCGGTGATGAACAGCCGCTTGGTGCCGTCGCTCGGCGCGACGAGGGCGGTGGGGCGGCGCAGGCCGAAGGCGACCTGGGTGGCGGTGGCGGTGACCTCCTCCAGCGGCGGCACCGCCGCGGCGGTGGCCCGCGTCTCCATGGCCTGCGCGGACTGCGGGGCCTCGGCGGACTGCGGGGCCTCGGCGGAGGCGGCGGGGAGGGACAGCGGACCGGTCACGGCGAGCGGGAGGGCGAGCAGCAGACCGATCCAGCGGCGCGGTAATCGTCTTCTCAACATGGACGGCTCCAGTCAGTCAACGGCGGACGGGCGGCGCGGCGCGGACCCGCCCCGCGGCGGGCCTCTGTCACACCGGTACTACGAATGTGCCCCGCCGGGACGCTAGTGCCTCTCCCGCCCCGATACCAGGCCGCCTACGCGTCGATGTCCACGCACTGCGGGCCCGCGCGTGCACGTTCCTGTCCGGCGGATCACGCCGTTCCCGCCGCCGGGTGCGTCGCGCACGCCGCTCGGACGGGACCATGGGCCCCGCCCGCTCGTACCCCCGCGGCGCTACCGGCCGGCCTGTCGGCGGGTCAGCACCTTCGTGACCGTGCCGTCGTCCTCGGTCACGTCCCGGACGTGCTCGAAGCCGAGCCTCGTCAGCACGGCCGTGGAGGCGGTGTTCGGCGCCGCGACGGTGGCGTGGACCTCCGCCAGGCCGAGCGTGCCGAAGCCGTGGGCGACGATCGCCTCGGCCAGTTCCGTGCCGAGGCCCTCTCCCCAACGCTTCGGGGCGAGAGCGTAGATGATCTCATGGCCGCCCACCTGTTCGGTCGGCTTGATCTCCGCGTGACCGATCAGCCGGCCGTCCTGCCGCACGGCCCAGACGTCGAAGAGTTCCCGCGCGTAGACCTTGGTGAAGACGCGTCCGAACATCGCGCGGTAGTCGGCCTCGGGGGCCGGGCCGTCGCCCATCCACCGGGAGACCCGTGGATCGAGGAACAGGGCGACGAAGTCGTCCTCGTCCTCGGGGCGGTACGGCTCCAACTGCAGGCGCTCGGTGCGCAGGTTCGGGGTCACGGCGGCGAAGCTAGCCGGTGCCCGATGCCCGGGCAAACCACTTTCACCTGCCCGGACGCGGCGTGGGCGGCTCCGGGTCGCCTTCCGCGGCGGGCCGTTCGGGCCCCCGCAGCCGCAGCAGGTACGTCGCGGTCAGCGCCACGGCGCGGTCGGCGTCCTGCGACAGGTCCGCGAGGGCGTCCGTGGCCCTCGGCCCGGGCAGGCCGGCCAGTGCCTGGGTCAGCCGTCCGCGGGCGGGCGCGCCGGTGGTGGCGTCGGCGAGGCGACCGAGGAGCATCGCCGCGATCCGGTCCGCGGTCGCCGCGTCGGCCGCCAGCGCGCCCAGCGCGTCCGCCGCGTCCGTGTCGTTCCGGCCGTCGACGATCATGTCCACCAGCGTCGGCACTGCGGCGGTGCCGCCACGGGTTCCGAGCGCGAGGGCGGCGTGCCGGCGGACCGTGTCGTCGGGGCTCCGCAGGGCGTCCCGCAGGAATGTGGCGGCTTCGCCGTCCTCGCTCTCCGCGAGGGCCAGGACGGCACGTTCCCGCACCGCGGGCACCGGCGAGCCGAGACCTTCGGCCAGCAGCGCCGCGACGCCCGCCCCCGACCGCGCCAGTGCCCAGCGGAGGGCTCCGGCGACGTTCGGGTCCGTCTCGCCGAGCGCCGCTTCGACCAGGGCGTCCACCGGCACCGGCGCCGCGTCGCCCGAGGAGAGCGCGGCGCGCTGGCGCGTGTCGGGGCTCTGCGAGCCGAGGGCCTGCAGGAGCGCGACGACCTGGAGCACGTCCTCCCAGCCGGCGGGGTCCGTGGCGTCGATCCGCCGCAGCCGGGTGAGGAGTTCGGTCTCGGCGGCGATGCGTTCCCGCGTCCGGCGGACGAGGTCGTCGACCAGCGCGGAGGGCGTGAACCC
The DNA here is from genome assembly GCF_053592575.1 of Streptomyces sp. NPDC002640. Lineage (NCBI taxonomy): Bacteria > Bacillati > Actinomycetota > Actinomycetes > Kitasatosporales > Streptomycetaceae > Streptomyces > Streptomyces sp. NPDC002640. The sequence continues at coordinate 15,022 of NZ_JBSFVZ010000018.1, forward strand.
GGGGTCGTCGAAGACGCGCCCGATCTCCCGCAGCGACAGGCCCAGCGACCTCAGGCTCTCGATCTGGAAGATCCGCTGGATGTCCTGCGCGTCGTACTCCCGGTAGCCGGAGCCGGTGCGGCCCGAGGGGCGCACCAGCCCCAGCGACTCGTAGTGCCGGAGCATGCGGGCACTGACCCCGGACCGTCTCGCCACCTCGCCGATCAGCACGGTCTATGCTCCCCCGCCCGGCGCTCCGTCGAGGGCCACGACGCGCTTCGCCTCCTCGACGGCGAACGCGAACCCGGCGTCCGGGTCGCGCATCAGGATCCGGGTGGCAAGCGCGTGGGCGCGCCTGCCGGGGTCGTCGGCCCGGGCGGCGGCTTGCAGGGCCGGTTCCGCGGCGGACTCCAGCGCCACCAGGGCACGGCTGAGGCTGAGCTGTGTCTCCCGGCCGCCGCGGCCGAGCTGGGTGGTCAGCGCCGCGGCCAGTGCGGGCCGGTCGCCCTCCGGGGCGAGCACCACCGCGGCACGCCAGGCGCTGCGCGCCACCTCGTCCTCGGGGTCCGCCAGCAGGGCGTCGGTGATCGCCGGCCAGGCCCGCCGGTCGCCGACCTTGGACAGGGTGTGCAGGGCCTGGCTGCGCGCCTGCGTCCGCCCGGAGCCGAGCTCGCGGAGCAGCGCGGGCAGGGTGAGGCCCACCGGGTGGCGGGTGAGCGCCCAGGTGAGCATGTCGCGGACGAAGAACTCGGGCTCCACCGCGCACCGTTCGATCAGCGGGGGGACGAAGTCCGGGTCGGGTGCCGTGCCGACCGCCAGCGCCGCCTTCAGCCGTACGGACGCGCGGTCGTCCTCCAGCGCCCGCAGTGCCCGCGCCGTCGCCGCGTTCCGCGTCTCGGTGTTCTGCCTGGTGACCGTCATCAGGACCACCTCCTCGGCGACCAGTGAAGACCTTGCCACCGTGTCAGGGTCAAACGGCTGGTTCTGCCGCCCCGGCCCCACGGGGCGTCCCGGCGGGGGATCCTGGCGGTGATCATCTCCCGAGGGCGGGCCCGACGGCCCGCCCCGTGGATCCTTCGGCAGAGAGGAAGCATCGTGCGCAGCGTCTTCATCACCGGTTCGGCCCAGGGCATCGGCCACGAGACGGCCCGGGTGCTGATCGAGGCCGGGCACCGGGTGGTGGCCCACGCCCGGGACGAGCGGCGCGCGGCCGAGGTGCGCGCCTCGCTGCCCGGCGCCGCCGCCGTGCTGACCGGCGACCTCTCGTCGCTGGAGGGCACCCGCGCGCTGGCCGCGGCGGTGACCGCGGCGGGCCCGTTCGACGCGGTGGTCCACAACGCGGGCGTGGGCGGCGGCGCCTCCCGCCGGGAGGTGACCGCCGACGGGTTGGGCCGGATCTTCCAGGTGAACGTGGTGGCGCCCTACCTGCTGACCGCGCTGTGTCCGCGGCCCGCGCGCCTGGTGTACCTCACCTCGGGGCTGGAGTCCGCGGGCCGCCTCGACTTCGACGACCTGACGCTGGAGAAGCGGGAGTGGGACGGCATGCAGGCCTACTCCGACAGCAAACTGATGGACGTCGTCCTGGCGTTCGCGGTGGCCCGGAGGTGGCCGGACACCGTCGTCAACGCGGTGGATCCCGGCTGGGTCCGTACCCGGCTCGGCGGTCCGAACGCCACGGACGCGCTGCCGGACGGCGCCGGGACGCCGGTCTGGCTGGCCGTCTCGGACGAACCGGAGGCGCTGGTCACCGGCCGCTACCTCAAGCACAGGGTGTCCCTGGAGGCCAATCCCGCCGCCTACGACCTCGACGTCCAGGAGCGGCTGCTGGAGGTCCTCGGCGGCATCACCGGCGAGACCGTCGCCGCGTCATGACCCCGGCGGGCGGTCGGGCACGGTGCGCGGAGCCGGTCACGCCGTGCCGGTGAGCCGGAGGCGGGTGCGGGCCGGGGCCGACGGGGGCAGCGCGGCGAGGATCTCCTCGAGGGTGGTCGCGGCCAGGGTGCCGCGCCACGCCTCGTGGGCCTCGGCCATCTTCGCGGCCAGCACGCAGGGGTTCCGGCACTCCTCGGCGGGCAGCGCGCCCTTCCCCCGCATCCTGATCTCACGGCACTCGTACGGGGAGGACGTCCCGTCGACCGCCTCCACGATCTGCAGCAGGGTGATCTCGGAGGCGGGCCGGGCCAGCCGGAATCCGCCGCGCGGTCCGGTCGTCGCGGCCAGCACGCCGGCCTTCACCAGCGACTGGAGCTGCTTGGCGAGGTACGGCGCCGGGAGGTCGTAGTACTGGGCGAGCTGCGCCGCGGACGCGGTGGCCCCCGCGTCGAGCTGCGCCAGCGAGGTGGCGCAGTGCAACAGCCATTCTGTGCTCACAGGCAGCTTCATGCCCCCGATCCTAATCAAAGACATTGCGGACCTATGTTGTCCGAGATAGCGTCGGACCGGCACGCGAGACAGAGGAGAGGTCGTCATGTCAGCCATGCGGATCGCCGTCGCCGGAGCGACCGGCAACATCGGAGCCCTCACCGTCGCCGCCCTGGAGCGGTCCGGGCACCAGGTCGTGCGCATCAGCCGTTCCCTGGGGGTGGACCTGACCACCGGGGAGGGCCTGGACGCCGCCCTGGAGGGGGTCGAGGCCGTGGTGGACGCCACCAACGGCACGGCCGCCGACCGCGAGGAGGCGGTGGCGTACTTCGGCACCACCACCAGCAACCTGCTCGCCGCCGCGGCGCGGGCCGGCGTGCGCCACCACGTCCTGCTCTCGATCGCCTGCCTGGACCGCGTCGAGGGCAACGCGCACTACGCGGGCAAGCGCGAGCAGGAGCGCCTGGTCTCCGGCGGCCCGGTGCCGTGGACGATCGTCCGCGCCACCCAGTTCCACGACTTCGCCGCGATGGTGACGGGCTGGACCGAGCGGGACGGCGCCGCGACGGTCGCTCCGCTGCTCCTCCAGCCGATCGCGCCCGGGGACGTGGCCGAGATCCTCGCCGAGATCGCCACGGGCGAACCGCTGGGGCTGTACCGCGACGTCGCCGGTCCCGAGCCGCAGGACCTGGTCGACATGGCCCGGCGCACCAACGAGGCGCGTGGCCGCAAGGTCAGGCTGGTGCCCACCTGGTCCGGGCTGTTCGGCACGGAGATGGCCGGCGAGGTCATGCTGCCGGGCGAGGACGCCCGGATCGCGCCGACCACCTTCGAGGAGTGGCTCGCCGGACAGCGGTGACACCACCGCGGTCCTCCCCGCCGCCGGACGCGCGGCGGGGAGAACCCGCAGGACCTTCACCCCGCGGGGGCGACGGGGCAGCGGGGGCCTAGGCGCAGTACTGCGCCTGCTTCCCGATCGACCGGTACATGCAGTCCGCGTTCTCCAGGAGCTGCAGCACCGCGTCACGGTTGCGCGAGGTCTCCCGCTCGATCACCTCGTCGGGCGGGTAGAACCCGCCGCCGGAGCTGGAGGCCGGGTACATCTCGAAGGTGTACGAGAAGATCTTGTGCACGCCCCAGAGGTAGTCGTTGATCGACCCGTCCGTGACGTACAGGTCGCTGGACTGCTGGGCGGTGTAGCCGTTGCTGGCCGCCATCTTCTGGCCCACCGCGGCGAAGGCGTTGCGGTCGTCGGCCGTCATGCCGGCCGCGGTGTCGGAGTAGGTGTAGCCGTACGGCCAGAGCACCAGCTCGCTGTAGGTGTGGAAGTCGACGCCCGCCCTGATCTGCTGCTTGCCGCCCACCACGCGGCTGCGCACGAAGTCGGCGACCACCTTGACCTCCTTGGCCGACTCGCCGGCCGTCCCGCGGTAGGTGTCGGAGGAGGGTGAGCCCGACGAGCCCCCGCAGCAGCCCCACCGGTAGTTCCAGTTGCGGTTCAGGTCGGTGCCGACGTAGGAGGAGCCGGAGTTGGGCTGGCGGTTCTTGCGCCACGAGCGGTAGGAACCGCTCGCGATGTCGTACTCGCCGCCGTCCGGGTTGAGGTCCGGGAGGATCCAGATCTCACGCCCGTTCACCATGTCGGTGACCCGCGAGTCGGTGCCGTAGTCGCCGGTCAGCTCGCGGAGCAGGTAGAGCGCCATCTCGACGGTGAGGTGCTCGCGGGCGTGCTGGTGGTGGGTGAACAGCACCTCCGGCTCGGCCTCGTCGGTGGCGACGTTGTCGCTGATCTTCAGGGCGACGATGTCGCGCCCCTGGTAGGAGGTGCCGATGACCCGCTGCGAGGCGATCTGCGGGTTGGCCCGGACGATCGCGTCGATCTCGGCCTTCATCTCGGCGTAGTTGTGGTACCGGGAGTCCGCGGACGGGAAGTCGAGGGGGCGGACGTCGTCCTCGCCGGCGGACCGGTCGGGTACCTGGCCGAGCGGCGTGATGTCGTAGCCCTGCGCGCGCAGCTTCTTGATCTGCCCCGCGCGGCCGGAGACGACCACGCCGTGCCCGTGCACCTCGTCGACGGTGACGCCGGCGCGCTGCAGCGCGGTACGGTCCTCCGCCGTGGAGTGCAGGTGGATCTCGTACTGGCGGACCTCTTCCGCGGCCGCCTGCGTCGTCGCCGCGGGGGTGTCGTCGGCCACGGCCGAGACGGGGGCCGCCAGCGCGAGGGCCAGCACGGCGGCGAGGGCGGCGGTGCGTCTGCGGCTTCGGACGCCCTGTCCGCGGTGGGTGAGTCGCATGAAGTCTCCTCTTTTCTCCTGGAGTTCCGGATTGTTCCGGCTCTGGGGAGTGGAGCGGGGGTCGTGCCGGGGTGTGACACGCGCGTACGACATGCCGGTACGGGTGTGGCGCTCATCGTGGGGAAGTGGCATGCCCCGGTCAAGGGCGGAATCCGGATGACCTGACCTGAACCGGCCCGCGCCCGCGAGGCGGTGGCCCCGACGGCTCGCCACCCGGAGGGGCCTGCGCCCACCGCTCCCGGCCCACGCCGCGAACCACCCGGCCGCACCCGTCCCTTCCGGCCAATCCGCATGGCATGAGCATGTCCCGACGGTCGCGCTGGGCAGGCTCCTTGACGCTCCACACGAGCCGCGCCCCGTCCCACCCGGCGGCGCGCCCCTCACCCCGTCCCGGTCACGAGCCGGGGCGGTCCCCCACGAAGAAGGGACAGCCATGCAGAAGTCCTTGTGGCTCAAGGCGGTCGGCACCGCCGTCGCCGCCACCCTGGCCGCGGCGACCGCCGCCCACGCCGCACCCGCGCCCGCGTCCGCACCGGCCGGTGCGGCGCACTCCGCGGCGGCGGTGACCCTCCGCTACGACGACAGCCGGGCCACGGGCTGGGAAGCGGCCGTCGCCGCGGGAGTGGCCTCCTGGAACCAGACCGTCGACAACGTCCAGCTGGTCGAGGCGGCCCCCGGCACCCGCGCCGAGATCGTGATCGTCGCCACCAGCGGCTGGCCGCAGGCGACGCTCGGACCGGTGCGGCCGGGCGGCCAGGTGCGGGTCGAACTCGGCAGCCAGGCCGTCGCCCAGGGCTACAACAAGACCCGTATCGCCGCCCACGAGCTCGGCCACAGCCTCGGCCTGCCCGACACCAAGCCCGGCCCCTGCTCCCAGCTGATGTCCGGCTCCAGCGCGGGCGTCAGCTGCACCAACGCGGTGCCGAACCTGACCGAGCGGTCCCGGGTCGAGTCCTACTACGGCGGCTTCGCCTCCCGCGTCGCGGCGGACGGACGCGTCCTGGCCGACGTCGGCTGACGCGTCCTGGCCGACGTCGCCGACCCGGTCGGCTCGCCGACCCGGTCGGCCCGGTCCGAGCGCGGCGGAAGCGCCTCGCACCTTCGGGGCGGCGACCGTCGGCGTTTCGGCCACCCCCGTTCCCCCTGACATCCCGTGACGGGGGCGGGTGGATGCATCCTCCATGCTCCGCCACGCCTCCGTTTCCGGGATTCCCGGAGCGACCGAAACACATGTGTTCGACTCGCGGCCGGGGTCGTTGAGCCTCACGACCACACCGGACGACCGTCAGGGGGCTCCACGTTGACCTCGGCTGCCAGCAACGAACAGCAGGACACCCCACCCCCTCCGCCGCCTCCCGCGGAGATCACGTACCAGGGGCACTACTCCGTCAATCCGCTGGCCGAGGCCTCGTTCCGGGGGATGTGCGCCCGCATTCCCTCGGTACTGGGCCGGATCCTCCGGCTCGCCTGGCAGACCGACCGCCGCGCCGTGCAGCTCCTGCTCGGCTGCCAGGTGGTCACCGGCGTGTCCGCCGCCGTGCTGCTGACCGCGACCGCCCGGGCCATGGCGCCGCTCCTCGGGGACGGCTCCGCCGCCGACCGGCTGGGCGCGGCCCTTCCCGCCCTGCTGGTGGCGGCGGTCGCGGCCGCCCTGACCCGCTGCGCCACGGCGGTGGCCGCGTACGCCGACCGGCGGATCACTCCGCTGCTGACCACGCGCACCGACAGCGCCCTGGTCGAGGCGGTGTGCCGGGTCGAGGCGGCGGTGTACGCGGAGGGCGGGTTCTCCGACCGGCAGGAGGCGGCCGAGATGGGCGTCATCCGCACCCAGGTCATGGTCGCGGACGCCCAGCGGTTCACGGCCGCGCTGATCCGCATGGTCACCGCCGGCGGCGTGCTCTCGGTGCTGAACCCGCTGCTGCTGCCGCTGCTCCTGCTGGCCGTGCTGCCGGCGGGGGTCGGTGCCGTCCTGACGGCCCGGGTCGACTACGACATCCACTACGCCAACATCGCCGACCGGAACGTGCGCGGCATGATGCGCTGGTGGGCGACCACCTCCAAGTACGGCGACGAGGTCCGCGCCAACTCCATGACCGACTACCTCGTCCACTGGTACCGGGCCCTTTCCGAGCGCTGCGACCGGCGCACCCTGGCCGCCGCGCCGCGGACCCTGTGCATCGCGCTGCTCGCGGCGCTCGCCGGCGGCGTGTTCCTCGTCGCGACCTGGGGCGCCCTGGCCTGGCTGGCGGTCTCGGGCCGGATCGACCTGGCGGTCGCCGCCACGGCGGTGATCGCCGTCCAGACCACCCTCGCCGCGCTCTCCCAGGTCGTCGTCAACGGCGCGGCGGTCTTCCACACCAGCCTCTACCTGAGCGACCTGCAGGCGTTCCTCGACGACGCCACCGCCCGGGCCCCGCGTCGCGGACCCGGCCGGCTCACCGCGCCGGTCGAGGAGATCAGGCTCGACGAAGTCTCCTACCGCTACCCCGGGAAGGACGAGCCCGCCGTCTCCGGCGTCTCCCTCACGCTGGAACGCGGCCGGATCCTCGCGATCGTCGGGGCGAACGGCTCGGGGAAGTCGACGCTCACCCGGCTGCTCACCGGCATCTACCTCCCCGACAAGGGCCGGGTGACCTGGAACGGCACCGACCTCGCCGACACCGACCCGGCCACGGTGTGGGCCCGCACCGGCCTGGTCCCCCAGATCTTCGCCCAGTGGCCGCTGCGGGTCCGCGAGAACGTCACCCTCGGCCAGCCCCGCACGCACGACGACGACGCCGTGTGGGAGGCGATCGACGCCGTCGGCCTGCGCGAGGCGGTCGACGCGCTCCCCTCCGGCCTGGACACCCTCCTGTCCCGCGACACCTTCGGCGGGACCGAGCTCTCCGGCGGCCAGTGGCAGCGCATCGCCTGCTCCCGGGCCCTCTACCGCCGCCCCGCGCTGCTGATCCTCGACGAACCCACCTCGCAGATGGACCCGCGCGGGGAGCACCAGATCTTCGAGCGGATCAAGGCCATCGCCGCGGACCGCATCACCATCGTGGTGACGCACCGTCTGGAGAACACCAGGATCGCCGACCACATCGTCGTCATGGAGCAGGGCCGGATCACCGAACAGGGCCACTGGGACGACCTCGTCCACGCGGGCGGAACCTTCGCCGAACTGCTCCGCCTCTCCCAGGACCGCTGACCCGCACCCCTGGCCACCGCCCGGGGGAGCCCGCCCGCGACGGTGCGGACTCCCCCGGCGCCCCCGGCGCGCTCCGTGCGCCCTGGTGAGGCGGCGCCCCGCGGGGGTCAACTGGCGGTGGGCACGCGCACACATCCGCGCACCGCCACCGCGTCGACGGAAGGGACCCGTGTGACCCCGACCTGGCTTCCGCCCGAGCAGTACGCCGAGACCTTGATGAAGGCGACCGGCTTCGCCTGCCTCTTCTTCACCGACGAGGACGACAACCCCCTGCAACTCCACTCCGTCTACTCGGAGTTCCACCCCTGGCAGCTGCCCGGGGGCGCCATGGAACCGGGCGAACGGCCCTGGCGGACCGCGCTGCGCGAGTGCGCGGAGGAGACCGGCATCGCCTACACCGGGCCGCCGCGCCTGCTCGCGACCGTCTACGGCCTGCCCGGCCCCGCGTGGCCGTACAGCACGGTCGGCTTCGTGTTCGACGCCGGCCGGCTGACCCGCCGGCAACTGCGCGGCCTCGTCCTGGACCCCGAGGAGCACGACGACGCGCGCGCCCTCCCCCTCGACGCGTGGCGTCCGCTCATGCCGCGGCGGGACCTGCTCCGTCTCGCGGCCCTGCTGGAAGCGCGCCGCACCGGCACCACCGCCTACGTCGAGACGTGGGACTGGGAGGACCGGTGAACGGCCTGCTGGGCGCGACCCTCCGGCGGGCCTACGGCCTGGACGCGGCCGAGGCCGTCCGCATCCCCGCGGGCACCGCCACGGCCAACTACCGCGTCACCGACCAGGACGGCCGCCTCTGGTTCGCCAAGGTCTACCGCGCCCCGGGGGCGCTGGAACCGGAGCTGGCCGCGACGGAACTGGCCGAGTTCGCCCGTGCGGGCGGCGTTCCGGTACCGGAGGTACGGCGCACGCGCGACGGCGGGCGGATCACCGTGGAGCCCCTGCGGATGTCCCTGTGGACCTGGGTGGCCGACGCCGGGACGGCCGAGGGGGGTCTCACCGGGGCCCGCTGGCCGGCCGTCGGCGCGGCGCTGGGGCGGCTCCACCGCCACCTGGCCACGCATCCCGCCGCCGTGCCCGCCCTGCGCCCGGGCCGGGAGGCGTCCCCCTTGCGGCGCAACCGGGCGCGGTTCGACCGGATGATCGCCGAGTACCGCCGCCGGGGCCCCGCGGACCCGTTCGAGGCGTGGGCCCTGGAGGCCGCCGAGCAGCGGCGGGACCTGCTCGGCCGGGCCGCCGCGCTGCTGGCGAGCCTTCCGCCGCTGACCCACCAGATCGTCCACGGAGACCTCGCCTCCCCCGACCTCCTGCTGCGCGGGGACGAGGTGGCGGCCGTGATCGACTTCTCGCCGCCCCGGCCCCGGTTCACCACGTGGGAGATCGCCCGGATCGGCCTCGACCCGCGGACCGTCCTGCTGGGCGACCAGTGGCTCGAGGGCCTGCCCCGGCTCCTCGCCGCCTACCGGCGGGAGCATCCCGCCGCCCGCGTCGACGACCTGACCGCCACCGTCCGGCTGGCCTGCGCCTACACCCTCGCCTCGACCTATCCCCTGGCCGAGCCGCTGGACCGCCCCGAGGCGGTGGACGGGCCGCTCCGTGTCTACGCCAAGGCCCGGCACGAGGCCGCGCTGCTCCTGCTCGACCGCCTGGAGGAGGCCGAGGAGATCGTGCGCGGGAGCGGTTGACGCCTCGCGGGGAGAGCGGCGACCGTCACGTCATCCCCGCGCCACCCGGTTCCCACCCCCGCGACCCGCTTCACAGGGCGTCGGCGACCGGCTGCCGCACCGGTTCGAGCGGGCGTTCGGCATGGCGACGACGACCGCGCCCCGCCATGCGGCAGCCCCAGCAGTCCGGGTGCCCTTGCGCGGCCGCCCGGTCCCTGGTGCGCCAGTGCTGGTCGACGGGCGGTCGCGGACCGCTGGGCTTGCCCCAGCCGCCCAGGTGCAGCGCCCAGGCGACGAGCACGGCCAGGGCGACCACACCGAGGCCGAGCCAGAAGCCGGCAGGCCACCCCGCGACCATGGCCGCGCCGGAGAAGGCGAAGCCGGCCAGGGCGAGGCAGGCACCGGCCCATCCGGCGACCGTGTGACCAAGATCGTGGTCGCCGTGCATGCCGCTCATGTGTCTCCTTCTACCGACCGCGTCTGTATCTTCGTTTCGAGCACCGAACAATTTAGCTCACGAGCTAAGTAGCTTAGATCGTAAGGAGAATGTCGATGGAGGGCAAGCCCCGTCCTGAAGCGACGCCGAAGCAGGCACTGGATGCCATGGACAGGCTGATCGCCCTCGCCCTCGTCTCGCAGCACGACATCGCCCAGCGGCTGGGGCTGAACGTCACCGACCTGACCTGCCTGGGCCACATCATCGGCGCCGGGACGCAGCACCTGGCCGCTGGAGATCTGGCCGAGCGCGCGAACATCACCACGGGCGCCGTCACCGGCGTACTGAACCGTCTGGAGCGGGCCGGCTACGTCCACCGGCAGCCCGACCCGAACGACCGCCGACGGGTCCGCGTCGCCCTCGACGCGTCGGCGGCCGCCCGCGTCTTCGCCGTGTACGGCCCCCACTACGAGCGGCTCGGCGCGCTCTTCGCCGACTACACCCCCGACGAGACGGCCGTCCTCGCCGACTGGTTCGTCCGTGCGCACGCGGCGATGCAGGACTCGCTCGACGAGATCCGGGACAAGTAGAGGAGCCGCGGTGTCGCGGTGTCGCGGCCGTTCGGACGATCACCGCCCGTGAAGAATGCCCGCATGGGGCATATCGACGCGTTCCTCCTCGTCATGGCCGCCTCGGCCCTCGCGCCGCTGCTGGCCTTCGCCGGGATGCGCGTGCTCCGGGTGCCGGTCGTGATCTTCGAGATCGGGCTGGGCATCCTGCTGGGACCGGACGTGCTGGACTGGGTCCGTACCGACGAGGTGCTGGACACGCTCTCGGAACTCGGCCTGGCCATGCTCATCTTCCTGGCCGGCTACGAGCTCGACCTGGTGGCCGCGGGCGGCGGCACGGTCCGGCGCGCGGTCGCCTCGTGGCTGCTCGCCCTCGGCATCGGGGTCGGAGCGGCCACGGTGCTGTCGGGCGGGGAGGTCCATCGCGGTCTGGTGATCGGGACGGCGCTCACCACCACCGCCCTCGGCACCGTGCTGCCGATCCTGGCGGACAACGGGCAGCTCGGAGGCCGTTTCGGCACGGTGATGCTGTCCTTCGGCGCGGTCGGCGAGTTCGGCCCGGTCATCGCGGTGTCCCTGTTCCTCAGCGGGCGCCGGCCCCTGGACTCCGCCCTGGTGCTGGTGGGGTTCGCCCTGGTCACCGCGGCGGCCGTCTGGTGGGCGTCCCGGCCCCGCACCCCGTGGTTCAGGAAGGTCGCCGAGCGGACGGTGCACAGCAGCGGTCACTTCGCGGTCCGCCTCGTCACCCTGCTGCTCGCCGCGATGCTGGCCCTTTCGGCGGCGCTCGGCCTCGACGTGCTGCTCGGCGCGTTCGCCGCCGGAGTCGTCGCCAAGCTCCTGCTGTCGGGTACCTCCGCCGACACACGGCGGACGGCGATGTCGAAGGTGGAGGCCATGGGCTTCGGGTTCCTCGTGCCGCTGTTCTTCGTGATCAGCGGCGTGGAGTTCGATCTGGGGGCGCTGCTCTCGGGCGGCAGGGCCCTGCTGCTGGTGCCGGTCTTCCTCGCGCTGTTCCTGCTGGTGCGCGGTCTGCCGGTGCTCCTCCTCGCGCCCGGGGACCTCGCCCGGCCCGAGCGGAGGGCGCTCGCCCTGTACTCGTCCACCTGCCTGCCGATGGTGGTGGCGATCACGACGATCGGCGTGGAGGGGCGCAGCATCGGCACGGAGGAGGCGGCCGCCCTCGTCGGCGCGGCGATGATCTCGGTGCTGGTCCTGCCGCTGCTGGCGCTCCGCGTCTGCGGACGCGCCGACGACCGCACGGCGCGTCGGCCCAGCGACGCGGACTTCTGACCGGACCGCGCGCGGGCCGCACGGCGGGTGACCCGGCGGCCCGCGGGCCGCCGCCCGATCGCCCGCGCCCGAGTTGCCGCGTCCGGCCGATGGTGGAGGGTGGGACGGAGAGGTGCGTGGAGGGAGCGCGATGGAGGCCGGGCACGCCGACGACTCGATGGTCCTGAACGCACTGCTCGGCGATTCCCCTCAGGGGATGTTCGTGTTCGACGCCGAGCGGCGGGTGGTGCGCTACAACCCGTCCGGGCGGGGCGTGCGGGGGCTGCCGGCCGAGAACGTCGTCGGCCGCGGCCTCGACGCCTTCGCCCCCGGCTTCGACCAGCGGGAACTGACCGCTCTCTTCGACGAGGTGTCCACCCGGGGCGTGGCGGTCCGCGGGCGGCTGATCCGGGGTCAGGCGCCTTCCGAACCCAACGTCACGCTGGCGCTGGAGGTGTCCCTGTTCCCCCTGCGGCACCCCGACCAGGCCAGGCAGGCGACCCAGGCCGGGCAGCGGGCCGGGCAGGCGGCGCGGGCCGGGGCGCCCGGCCTGGTGGCGGTCGTCGAGGACGTCACGGAACGGCACGCGGCGTCCGAGCGGCTGGCCGTCCTCGGGGAGGTCCACAAGTCGGTCGGCTCCACCCTCGACGAGGAGGCCACGGCGCACGAACTGGTGGAGGCCCTGGTCCCCCGGTTCGCCGACGCGGCGAGCGTCGACCTGGTCGACGACGGGGCGCCCGACCGCAACCGGCCCGTGGGACCGCTCTCCTCCGACACCCCGCTGCGCCGGGCGGCGTTCAAGCCGCCGTCGGCCGACGCCCGGGTGCGCGACCCGGGCGACAGCGCCCCGTTCCCCTTCCCCACCCCGCACACCCAGGTCCTCAACGACACGCACCCCCGGCTGGTGTCCGTGGGGGTGGACGAGCCGTGGATCGCGACGGACCCGCAAGGCTTCGCCCCGCTGCTCGAGGCGGGCGTGCACTCGATGATCGTGGCGCCGCTGATCGCCCGGGAGGCGACGCTCGGGCTGCTCACCGTGTACCGGAACCGGCCCGACGCGTTCGGGGCGGACGACCTCGAGGTGGCCCGGCAGGCCGCCCTGACCGCCGCGGCCCACCTGGACAACGCCCGCAGCTACCGGTGCGAGCACACCATCGCCTCGACGCTGCAGCGCCGGCTGCAGCCCGGAACCGTCCCGCGGATGTCCGCCGCGGAGACCGCGCACGTCTACCTGCCGGAGAGCGCGGGGGGCGACTGGTTCGACGTGATCCCCCTGTCCGGCGCGCGGGTCGGGCTCGTGGTGGGCGAGGTCGTCGGGCACGGCATCGAGGCGGCCGCCACGATGGGCCAGCTGCGGACCGCGCTGCGCGCCCTGGCGCTCCAGGACCTGGAGACGGAGGAGTTGCTCACCCATCTGGACGAGGTGGCCGCCCAGCTCGAGCACTCGGCGCCCGACCCGGGTGACGCGGTGGCGACCTGCGCGATCGCCGTCTACGACCCGGTCTCCCAGCTCTGCACCGCCGTCCGGGCGGGTCATGTCTCCCCGGTGGTGCTGGGCCCCGACGGTTCCGTCCGCACCCTGGACGTGCCGGAGGGACCCGCGCTCGGCGCGGGCGGCCGGCGCGCGTACACGCCGGTCACCGACCGGCTGCCGGAGGGAAGCCTGCTCGCCCTCTACACCAACGGCCTGGTCGCGACGCACAGCGACCCCGCGCTGGCGCGGCGGCACCTGGAGCGCGTCCTGGCGCCCACCGACCGGCCCTTGCCGCAACTGTGCGACGCCGCCGTCTACCACATGGCGCCCACCGGCGAGGACGACGCCGTCCTGCTCCTCGCGCGGGTCGGCGCCCTCTCCCGGGACCAGGTCGCCGAGTGGACGCTGCCCTCGGAGTCCTCCGTCGTGGCCACCGCCCGCCGCCTGGTGGAGCAGCAGCTCACCGCGTGGGGGCTGGAGGAGATCTCGTACGCCACCGAACTGATCGTCAGCGAGCTGGTCACCAACGCCATCCGGTACGGCAAGGGCCCGATCCTGCTGCGCCTCATCCACGACGACCACCGCCTGCTGTCGGAGGTCACCGACCGCAGCAGCGCCAGCCCGCACCTGCGTCAGGCGCGGGAGAGCGACGAGGGGGGCCGGGGGCTGTTCATCGTGATGAAGTTCAGCGAGCGGTGGGGCGTGCGGCACAGCCGGCACGACAAGACCATCTGGTCGGAGCAGAAACTGGGCGGCGAGCAGCCGGTGGCGGACCTCTTCCCGGGCCTGGCCGACTCGGTCTGACCTCCGCGGACGGTGCCGGCGGAAGGCATGGAGCAGGCGGCACGGGACGGCGTCCGCGTCGGATCGGCGCGGCGGACGGCTGGATTTGTCTAGACCTGTTTTGTCTAGACCTCTTGCCCGCCGGTGATCCGCGGGCTACGTTTCCCGCAGTTCGGAGCCCTTCACTCTTCCTCCAACTCCCTTGTCGAGCAAGGCTGGAAGGAGCATGCCCGCATGCAGGACCGGAATCTGTCCCGACGCACCGTCCTCGCCTCCGCGACCGTGGTCGCCGCGAGTGCGACGGGCGTCGTGGGCGCGGCGGCTGCCCCCGCGGTCGCGCACCGGCGCGACGACCGCCACCTCAGGCGCATCCTCTCCACGATGAGCGTGGAGGCGAAGATCGGCCAGCTGTTCGTGCCGTACTTCTACGGCACGTCGGCGACCTCCCCCAGCCAGTACGACCAGGAACGCAACCTCAAGGAACTCGGCGTCCGCACCGTGGCCGAGCTCATCGCCAAGTACCACGTCGGCGGTGTCATCTTCTTCTCCGGCTGGGCGAACAACATCCAGGACCCCCGCCAGGTGGCGGCCCTGTCGGACGGGGTGCAGCGGGCCTCGCTCGCCCTGCCCACGCCCGTACCGTCCCTGATCTCCATCGACCAGGAGCACGGGGCCAACGTCCGCATCGGCAGCGGCGCCACCCAGCTGCCGGGCGCGATGGCGCTCGGCGCGGGCCGCTCGCTCTCCGACGCGCGCACCGCCGGACGGATTTCGGGCGCCGAACTCGCCGCCCTGGGCATCCACCAGAACTTCGCCCCGGTCGCCGACGTCAACGTCAACCCGGCCAACCCCATCATCAACATCCGGTCCTTCGGCGCCGACCCCGGCGAGGTCAGCCGTATGGTGGCGGCCCAGGTGCGGGGGTACCAGCAGGCCGGCGTCGTGGCCTGTGCCAAGCACTTCCCGGGCCACGGGGACACCGCGGAGGACAGCCACACCGGGCTGCCCGTGATCACCCACACCCGCGAGGAGTGGGACCGCGTCGACGCGCCGCCCTTCCGGGCCGCGATCGCCGCCGGCGTGGACTCGATCATGACCGCGCACCTGCAGGTTCCCGCGCTCGATCCCAGCAACGAGCCGGCCACCCTGTCGCCCGCGATCCTCCAGGGCGTCCTGCGCGGAGAGCTCGGCTTCGACGGCGTCATCGTCACCGACGCCCTCAACATGCGGGGCGTGCGCACCAAGTACGGCGACGACCGCGTGCCGGTACTCGCCCTCAAGGCCGGTGCCGACCAGCTGCTGTTCCCGCCCGCCATCGACGTGGCCTTCAACGGCGTCCTGGCGGCCGTCCGCAGCGGGGAGATCACCGAGGAGCGGCTCGACGAGTCGGTCCTGCGCATCCTGCGGCTCAAGGACAAGGTCGGCCTGCTCCGCGGCAGCCCCTACACCTCCGCGTCCGAGATCGAGCGGGTGGTCGGCGCCCGCCGGCACCGGCTCGCCGCCGACCGGATCGCGGAGCGCACCACCACCCTGCTGGTCAACCGCGACGGGGCCCTTCCGCTGCGCCGCGGGCAGCGGAAGCTGCTGGTGGTCGGGGCGAGTCCCGCCTTCCCGACCGACGCCACCCGGTCCACGGTGCCGGAACTGGCCGCGGCGTTCGACGCACTGGGCTACAGCACCGCCCACCTCGCCACCGGCCGGGCGCCCGACGCGGCGGCGATCGACGCGGCGGTGGCCGCGGCACAGGGGCGTGACGCGGTGGTGGTCACCACCGACAACGTGGGCGCCACCAGCGCCCAGCGCACCCTGGTGTCCCGGCTGCTCGCCACCGGCGTCCCCGTCGTCCACCTCGCGGTGCGCAACCCCTACGACATCACCCACCTCGGCGAGGTCCCGGCCTCCCTGGTCTCCTACTGCTGGACCGAGGTCGAACTGCGCGCCGCCGCCCGGGTGATCGCCGGCCGGGTGGACCCGCGCGGCAAGCTGCCGGTACCCGTCCAGCGGGCCGACACCCCCTCGCAGGTCCTCTTCCCCGCCGGTCACGGCCTGACGTACGACGACTGACCCCCGCCTCCCCGCACCGTCCGGCCCCGGTCGCCCTCCCACAGGGAGGAGCACCGGGGCCGTTCGGGTCCCGGCCCCGGCCTGAGGGAGGGCCGTCGGCGCCCGGCGCGCCCCGGCCGTCGCCTGCGGCTCCGACCCGCTCCTGCGCGCTGCGGCGCCTTCCGGCGCCCTCGCCGGGGCAGGCGGCCACAAGCCACGCCCCCGCTCGGCAACGCCCCCTCTCCAGTGTGCGGTTCGCCGCCCGACGCACCGCTCGGGCAGCCCCGGTGGCCGTACACGTTGCACGCCACCACGGCCGGCAGGCTGCCACTCGCCCCGCGGGCCGTCGCAAGCACCGGCCGGACGAGGCACGGCAGCCGGCGCACCGCCGACGATCTTCGGCGGCGAGTGCATCAGTTCGCGCCGAACCCCTTTACGTCCCCGCCGGGCGTCTGCCACCATCCGGTCGCAATTCCTTGCAGAAAGATTCCGACAGAACTTTCAACCGGTCCCTCCCTCCCCCCATTCGGCAGCCAGGCAGCAGACCGCCGTGGTGAACTCCGCGGCCTGGCGGCCCAGTTCGCTGGAGATCACGCATGAGAGAACGCACCACCCCGCGACGCCGCGGGTTGCCGGGACGCCCCCTGTCGGCCGTCACGGCCGCGGCGGGCGCCCTGAGCCTGTTGATGACCCTGCCCGCCACGTCGTTCTCCGACGTGGACGCGGCCCCGGTGGCCGCCGCCGAGTCCACGGCGACCGTCTTCTACTACACGAAGACGAAGAACTGGGCCGCGTACAACCTGCATTACGCGCCCGACGGAGGCTCCTGGACCACGGTCCCCGGGGTGGCGATGGAGGCCGCCTGCACGGACTGGGTCAAGAAGACGGTCACCCTCGGCACGGCCGGCGGGCTGCGGGCGACGTTCAACAACGGCAGCGGCACCTGGGACAACAACGCCGGCCAGAACTACGACCTCGGCACCGGCGCCATCACCGTCAAGGATGGGGTGGTCGCCCACAGCGACCCGTGCGCGGGCACCGGGGAACCCGGGACCGACCCCAGCCCGAACCCCTCCCCCGGCCAGGGCGCCAACAGCGCGACCGTCTTCTACTCGACCGCCACCGTCGGCTGGACCACCACCAACCTGCACTACCAGCCCGCCGGCGGCGCCTGGACGGCCGTGCCCGGGATCGGCATGGAGGCCGCCTGCACCGGCTGGATGCGACGGACCGTCGACCTCGGTTCGGCGACGTCGATGAAGGCCGCGTTCAACAACGGCAACGGCACCTGGGACAACAACAACGGCGGCGACTACACGCTCACCACCGGGGTGAGCACCGTGAAGGACCGGGTCGTGGTGAAGAACGCCGCCGACCCCTGCGCGGCGCAGGTGCCGGACACCCAGGCGCCGTCCGTGCCGGCGAAGGTGACCGCCAAGGCCGACGGCGTCTCCGTCCTGCTGACCTGGGAGCCGTCCACCGACGACAAGCAGGTCACCCGGTACCAGGTCACCCGCACCGGCGGGACCAAGGGCACGGTGGTCACCGACGTGGCCTCGACCGTCCTGTCGGTGGCGGACCTGGAGGAGAAGACCGCCTACACCTTCACCGTGCGCGCCGCCGACGCCGCCGGCAACCTCTCCGCCGCCTCCGCGGCGGCCACCGCCACCACCGGCGTGAAGCCGCCCGCCGCCGCGCAGGGCAAGCCGCTGGGCACCGACCCGCGCAAGGACCCCATCTACTTCGTCCTCACCGCCCGGTTCAACGACGGTGACAGCTCCAACAACCGCGGCGGCGGCCAGCACGAGCGGTCCGGCAACGCCGCCAACAACGACCCCATGTTCCGGGGCGACTTCAAGGGCCTGATCAACAAGCTGGACTACATCAAGGGCCTCGGCATGTCGGCGATCTGGATCACCCCGGTGGTCCTCAACCGGTCCGACTACGACTACCACGGCTACCACGGCTACGACTTCTACAAGGTCGACCGCCGCCTGGAGTCCGCGGGCGCGTCGTACCAGGACCTCATCAACGCCGCCCACGCCAAGGGCATGAAGATCTACCAGGACGTCGTCTACAACCACTCCTCCCGGTGGGGGGCCAAGGGGCTGTTCACGCCCAAGCACTACGGCGTCCGCGACGCCCAGTGGAGCTGGTACTACGACGAGCCCAACTCCTCCTTCGAGTACGACGGCCTGTCCGTCGAGCCGAAGTCCGGCAAGTCCCACTACAACGGCGACCTGTGGTCCACCGCCGAGCCCACCGGCAACACCTGCCTCAACTGGGGCAAGCCGACCCCCTCCACCTCGCCCGAGGGGTACCGCATCTACAACTGCCAGTGGCCGAACGCGACTTCGGGCGCGTGGCCCAAGGACATCTACCACACCTGCTGGCTGGGCAACTGGGAGGGCGAGGACTCCCGTTCCTGCTGGCTCCACGACGACCTGGCCGACTTCAACACCGAGAGCGCCAGGACGCAGAACTACCTGATCGGCGCGTACAACAAGTACATCGACATGGGCGTCGACGGCTTCCGCGTCGACACCGCCGTGCACATCCCGCGCACCACCTGGAACCGGCGCTTCCTGCCCGCGATCCAGGAGCGGGTCACCCAGCAGCACGGCGCCGACGCCGCGAAGAACTTCTTCGTCTTCGGCGAGGTCGGCGCCTTCGTCAACGACAAGTGGAACCGCGGCTCGGTCAACCACTCCGCGCAGTTCTTCACCTGGAAGGAGCGCAAGGAGTACAGCGCCGACGACGCCAAGGCCGCGCTCGAGATGTACGAGTACGAGAACAACGCCGGCACGGCGGCCCAGCCGACGTCCGCCAACGCGTTCCTCGCGGGCAACGAGTACCACGCGCCCGACCACAGCCGGTTCTCCGGCATGAACATCATCGACATGCGCATGCACATGAACTTCGGCGACGCGTCCAACGCCTTCCACAACGGCAAGGACTCCGACGACTCGGTCAACGACGCCACCTACAACGTCGTCTACGTCGACAGCCACGACTACGGCCCGAACAAGAGCGGTGAGCGCTACACCGGCGGCACGGACGCCTGGGCCGAGAACATGTCGCTGATGTGGACCTTCCGCGGCATACCGACCCTCTACTACGGCTCCGAGATCGAGTTCCAGAAGGGCAAGAAGATCGACTGCGGGCCCACCTGCCCGCTGGCGACCACCGGGCGCGCCTACTACGGCGACCACCTGCAGGGGGAGGTGACGGCATCGCAGTTCGGCAAGGTCGACTCCGCCTCCGGCGCCGTCGCCACCACGCTGTCGCAGCCGCTGGTCAAGCACGTGCAGCGGCTCAACGAGATCCGCCGCGCGATCCCCGCCCTCCAGATGGGGCAGTACTCCACCGAGGGCATCAGCGGCGAGATCGCCTACAAGCGCCGGTACACCGCGGGCGGCACGGACAGCTTCGCCCTGATCACCGTCACCCACGCCGCCACCTACAGCGGCATCCCCAACGGCACCTACAGGGACGCCGTCACCGGTGACACCCGGGTCGTCACCGACGGGAAGCTCTCCGTCGCCGCCCCCGGCAAGGGCAACCTGCGGGTGTACGTCCTCAACGGCCCCGGCAGGATCGGCACCGCCGGAAGCTACCTGAAGTAACCCGCCACCACGGGTGATCCGGAGCCCCGGCGAGCCCCGGCGGACGGCCGACACCGTCCGCCGGGGCTCCTGGTTGCCAGGCCGACGACCGGGGTCGGGAGTGTTCATTGCCCGGACTCCAGCCTCGTCCCGAGCCGGCCGCACGTGACCAGGAGGGCCAGGATCGATCGCTGTGGGGCCGCGCTGCGATGGCGGAGGCGCACGACCTGATCGTGGACGGGCTGCGCGGACGTCGGCCGGGCCGCTATGCCCAGCAGGCGGCGATCGTCTCGCTCTGCGCCGAGGCACCGTCGTACGACCGGACGGACTGGCCGCGGATCGTGAGCCTGTACGACACGCTGCTGTCGGTGTGGCGCTCACCGGCGGTGGCGTTGAACCGCACGGGGGCTGTATCGATGGTCTCCGGGCCGGCGCGGGCGCTGGCAGAGGTCACGGCGCTGGAGAAGGACAGCCGACTCGCGCGGTACCAGTACCCGCCCGCGATCAAGGCGGACCTGCTGCGTCGCCTCGGCCGCCCGGAGGAGGCTGCGCTCGCCTGTCGTCAGGCGCTGGAGTTGACGGAGAACGACACCGAGCGCGCGTTCCTGACCGAACGCCGGCAAACGGCAAGAGCCGTCCGTCGGCACTGGCCATCACGCCCGCGCATCGTCCGGTTGCCGCTCAGACGGCGGCACCGGCCAGGATGAGGACGGTGCCGACGGTGAAGGCGCCGGCCGCCCAGCGCAGCGCACTGCGGGGCGCGTTCTCGTGGTGCCGGCGCGAACGCTCCAGAGACCCCCGGTCGCCTATCCACAAGCGCTCCGGGAACTGGCGGTGGCGGATGGCGGGGTAAGGCCCGCCGACCCGCAACTCGGGTGTCAGAGGCACGGACTGCCTCTGCCGCACCGTGTCGCCACCAGGGACGTCGACGGCGAAGACGGCGGAAACGGTGCGCTCACCCGGGAGCGGGGTCATGGCCACCAGGCGGGCCTCCACCGGGATGCCGGCCTCCTCCAGGCTCCGCAACCGCTTCGCCTTGGCCCGTTCGCCGGGAAGCACGGAAATGTACGAGTACACCATGTAATAGGCCCCTGTACCGAGCAGAAACAGCAGGCCTTGGACGATCACCATGGGCGGCACGATAGGCGCGACGGCGCGGCGCTGCGTGGCACTTAACGCGGCCCGCATCCCGGCACTTCGGAGGGAACCAGGCCAGACCGTCGTCTCCGAGGATGCCGGCAGTCAGGGGGTGTCGCCGGAGTGGTACAGGTGGCAGGCGACACCGGGGCCGGGCGTGCGGGGCTCGCCGGGGCGCGGGTCGTACAGCGCACGCCCGCCGGGCCACCGGGAGAGTTCGGTGGTCAGGGCGACACCGTCGTCGATGTCCTCGGTCCGCCAGCCGTGGATGTCGAGCAGCAGACCGTCCAGCGGCCCGCCGACCAGTTCGGCGTAGGTCCGGTGTGGCAGCGGTCCGGGATGGGGGTCGTCGTGCTCCGCCCCGTAGACCCGGCCGTTCAGCAGTTGCTCGTCTCCGTTCATCCACAACAGCCTGGCAGCCGCCACCGACAACGGGGGTCTGTCGGCACCGCCTGCGCCTGCCCGCGCGGTCGGCCTCCGCAGCTGGGGCCTGTGTTCCGCGCGCGGAGCCCCGTCGTGGAATCGCCGGATGCCCGGGCACGCCTGCCTGTCGCCAAGTAGCCTGTGCATGCGATCTGCTCCGGACGGCCGAGTCCGGCGGGACAGGGGAGGTCTCCGGGATGGCGGGCGATTCTTCGGTCCACGGCGGTGGGTTGTCACGGCGCGAACTGCTCGCGTCGTCGGCCGCTGCGGGTGGCACGGTGTGGCTGCTGCGCGGACTGGTCCGGCCGGACGGCGCGTACGCCGCCGACGCGCTCCCGGCGCCACCGGGTTTCCCGGCCGGGCCCGACATCCACCGACGCGTCTACGAGAACTGGGCCGGCGAGATCCACACCGACCAGTTGTGGACGTGCACCCCGCGCCACCCCCAGGACGTCCTCGACATCGTCAACTGGGCGCACCGCGCCGGCTGGACGGTACGCGCGCAAGGCAAACGGCACGGCTGGGCCCCGCTCACGGTGGCCGACGGCACACCCGCCGCAACCCAGGTCGTCCTGCTGGACACGACCGCACACCTCACGGCCATGTCGCTGGAGCGGCCGGCCGCCGACGGCTCGGCCGAGATCCGGGTCCAGACCGGTGCCACCCTGGAGGACCTGCTCGCGTTCGCCGGCGCCGCCGGTCACGGCGTCACCGCCGCGCCGGCACCCGGACAGCTGTCGGTCGGCGGCGCGCTCGCCATCGGTGCGCACGGCACGGCCGTTCCCGCCGTCGGCGAGAACCCGCCGCCCGGCCACGGCTACGGCTCGCTGAGCAATCTGGTCACCGAACTGACCGCGGTCGTCTGGGACAAGGGCACCGGCCGCTACGTGCTGCGGACCGTCGGCCGGGCGGATCCCGACTGCGACGCGCTCCTCATCCACCTCGGCCGTTCGCTCGTCACCGAGGCCGTCCTGCGCGTGGGCGCCGACCAGAACCTGCGCTGCCAGTCCCTCCTGGACATCCCTGCCGCCGAACTGTTCGCCGCCCCCGGCGACGCGGCCGGGAAGCGGACCCTGGCCCACTTCGTCGACCGGACCGGCCGGGCCGAGGCGATCTGGTTCGCCTTCACCGACAAGCCCTGGCTGAAGGTCTGGAGCGTCACTCCGCGACGGCCGCTGGGCTCCCGCGCGGTCGACGAGCCGTACAACTACCCGTTCTCCGACTCCCTCCCCGAGCCGGTGGCACGGCTGGCCGGATCTCTGGTCTCGGGGGCCTGGGCGAGCGCGCCGCTCTTCGGCCGGCTGCAGTACCTGCTGGCCAAGGTGGCGCTGACCGGCGACATCACCGACGTGCTGCTCTCCGACGACCTCGTACGGGACGTGCTGACCGGCGACGTACTCACCCACCTGCTGGCGGGCGGGCTGCGGTCGGACCTGTGGGGCGCCTCCCGCAACCTGCTGCAGTACATACGGCCCACCACGCTGCGCGAGACGGCCAACGGCTATGCCGTCCTCGTCCGCCGCGCCGATCTGCAGTGGGTGGTCAGCCGGTTCGCCGACTTCTACCGCACGCTGCTCGCCGAGTACGCCGCGCGCGGCGAGTACCCGGTCAACGGCCAGGTGGAGATCCGCGTGACCGGTCTGGAGGACCCGTCCGCGTGCGGCGTACCCGGCGCGCGGCCACCCCTGCTGTCCGCCCTGCGACCGCACCCCGACAGGCCGGACGCCGACACCGCCGTATGGATCGACATCCTCTCCCTGCCGGCCACACCCGCCCTGCACCGCTTCTACCGGGAGATCGAGCAGTTCCTGTTCGCCCTGGACGGGAACAGGGCGACGGTCCGGGTGGAGTGGTCCAAGGGCTGGGCCTACACCGACACCGCCGCGTGGTCCGACCCGGACGTCCTCACCCGCACCGTCCCCGCCAGTCTGCGCGCCGAAGGCGGCCCGGGCTGGGACGAGGCCGTCACGACCCTGGAGCGGCTCGACCCCCACCACGTGGTGTCCAGCCCTTTCCTCGACGGCCTACTGCGCTGATCCGCGAGCATGCCGGGCCCGGACGGACGCCTGCGGCCCCGCCGGCTGATGCCCTCGTGCGCCTGCGGCTGTGATCCCACTCCAGGTCGGTACGGCCGCCGCAGGCAGATGAGCGAGCAGGCGGGTTCGAGCAGCCCTTGGTGAAGGTCCGCCCGGCGTTCGCAGCGGCGGTACTTGTCGCAGTCGTAGCCCCGGTCGGCGTGCAGGCGTGTGACCTTGTCCGGGTTCGTCAGGTGAGGCCGAGGGCCGACGGCGAGGTTTCGCAGGGAGGCCACCGTGCGGGGCAGGTGGCCGGTGCGGATCTTGAATTCGTCCTCGCGGAAGTCCGGTCACGGACGTGGCGCAGGAAGGTTTTCGCTGCCCCGGTGCCCTCTGCTCCCCACAGGTGGTGCGGCTGGGGTCACCGGGGCGGTGCGGGGGTCGGCTGCCCGGCTCGTACAGGGTCGGCGCAGGGGTCGGGCCGGGCAGCCGGAGGGGCCTGCGTCAGCTCGTCGAGGGGTTGACGGTGAGGGTGGCCGTGTTGTTCGTCAGGTCGGGGTCGAAGGTGCGGACGGCGGGTTCGTAGGCGTCGTTGTAGACGGCAGCGCGGGCGGTGGCGTTCGGGATGACCTCGTCGATGTGGAGGGTGAAGGGGAAGGTGTGGGTGGCGGGCTTGCCGGATTCGGTGAGGTAGATGGGGGTGTTGCAGCGGTAGCGGGTCTCGGACTGGGACCAGCAGGCGTCGGGGGCGGAGGCGACCGAGGTGCCGGCGGGGATGTCGATGTCGACGGTCGCGGCGGGTTCGCCCGCACCGAGGGAGGCGACCCAGGCGGGGCCCGCGTTGTGGACGGTGACGGTGGCGGGGACGGTGTCGCCGGCCGCGCCGGAGACGGTGGAGGCGGTCAGCCGGTAGTCGGCCTGGTTGACGGTCTTCACCGTGAAGCTGCGGTATGGCTGGAGCTCGTCGGAGGGGGCGGCGGCCGGGGTGAGGTTCAGCTCCGGGCCGGCGCCCGGGGTGAAGGCGCGGCCGGCGCGGGCCTCGGCGAGCGCCTGCTCGGAGTAGGGCTGCGCCGAATAGTCGACGCGGTCGAAGAGGGCCATGTCCTTGGTGCGGAACCTCAGCGGGAGGGAGTGGTACGAGCCCGGGGTCGTCCGCTCGTCCAGGACGCAGAGGAACGTACGGCCGGTGACGGCGTTCGTGGACTCGCAGTTGGAGGGGACGGACATGCCGAGGCGGATGCCGCGGGAGGTGAAGACGGTGAGCAGGGTGCGGTCGGCGGTGCGGTTGCCCTGGTTGCCGAGGACGACGGAGGAGTCGAAGGGCTGGTCGGGTGCCATGCCGGTGCGGTACTCGGCCTGGGTGAGGCCGAGTGCGGGGCCGTCGTTGACGGCGACGTAGGTCTCGCCCGGGTAGGCGTTCATGCCGCCGGCCTGGGCGGTGTAGCGGACGTAGCCGTCGTTGCCGTCGGTGGCGCCCGGCTTGGCGGTCAGGCCGATCCGCGCGGCGGGGGCGTTGGCGCCGCCGGGGAGTTCGGGGGTGGTGCAGACGGCGGTGGTCTCGTTCTCCGGGCGGCAGTTCGCGGGCCAGGTGATCTCGGCGAACGAGGCGACTCCGGAGGCGTCGACGGTGAGCGTGCCGGCCGGGACGGTGGTCGCCGTGTTGTCGTGGCTGATCTGCACGGTCAGCGACTGCGACGGTGCGGGGGAGCCGTCCTCGGACGGGCCCGCGAGGGTGACCTCGTACGGGTCGGACCAGAGCCACAGGGCGTCGGAGGCGGCTGCGGCGGGGGCCGCGGCGGGGCCGGTGACGGCGGCGAGCGCGCCGAGTGCGGCGGCGGAGGCGATGAGCGTCTTCTTCACGGGGATCAAGACAGCGGAGATCGGCGAATGGTTGTATGGCCCCAGCACCTGTGAAATTGGACGCGTGCGGCTCCTCGCAGAACTGCTCCGTCTGCGGCTGCTGCGGTCCTCGCTCCGTGCCCCCGCCACCGTCACGGATCCCGCCGAGGCGCTGCCGGCCGCTTTACGGGCGCGGGTGCGCGAGCTTCCCACGGCCGTTGATCTACGGCTCGACGCCGCGGTGCGGCTGCCGCAGGCGGTTCTGGCCGAGGCCGGGAGTGCCGCCACCGTCCTGTCCCGGCTTGCCCCGCACCCGAACGGCCCTCCGGCGTGGCGTCGGTGGATCGAGCGGTTCGACGGTCACCAGTCCCCTGTGCCCAGCTTGGTGCCCGCGAATCCGGCGTTGCCCAGCACGGACGTGCGGGGCTTGTGGAGGCCGGTCACAACGCCGCCGCCCCGGCCGGTGGAGTCGGCCACTACAAGTCGCCGGATGCACCCGGTCCGGCTTGCCCACCGTGCAACGACTCCGCGCCGATCAAGCTGACGGGTGACGCGTGGGCTTCCAGTCAGCACCGCACCAGCACGGGAGTCGGCACGGCGGTTCCAGAACGGGCCTCGTCAGGGCAACTCGGACAGGGGCCCTGCGGGGCGGTTTTCGGCCGCCGGACGGGCTCTGGCGAGGAACGATCGCACCGTCATGGTGGAGACACGCACTGCTGCGGCCGAAACTATGTTGCCCCGCCACATGTGCGGTTGACCTGCGGATTCCTACGGTGTGCCGACACGTAGACGTCCCCATCCCACATCTGGAAGTGGTCACCATGGCCTCATCGGCAGCCGCGCCCCCGACGCCGAACAGTTTCAAGAAGATCGTCGCCGCGAGCCTCATCGGCACCACCATCGAGTGGTACGACTTCTTCCTCTACGGTTCGGCCGCCGCGCTCGTCTTCAACACCCTGTTCTTCCCGGACGAGGACCCGCTGGTCGGCACGCTGCTCTCGTTCCTCACCTATGCCGTCGGCTTCCTCGCCCGTCCGCTGGGCGCCCTGGTGTTCGGTCACTTCGGCGACCGCCTCGGCCGCAAGAAGCTGCTGGTGCTCAGCCTCCTGATGATGGGCGGGGCGACCTTCGCCATCGGCCTGCTGCCCACCCACGCCACCATCGGCACCGCGGCGCCGGTCCTGCTGACGGTGCTGCGCCTGGTGCAGGGCTTCGCGCTCGGCGGCGAGTGGGGTGGTGCGGTGCTGCTGGTCTCCGAGCACGGTGACCCCAAGCGCCGTGGTTTCTGGGCCTCCTGGCCGCAGACCGGCGCCCCGGCCGGCCAGCTGCTCGCCACCGGTGTGCTGGCCCTGCTCACCGCGACGATGTCGGAGAGCGCCTTCGTCGCCTGGGGCTGGCGCATTCCGTTCCTGCTCTCCGGCGTGCTGGTGATCATCGGCCTGTGGATCCGTCTGGCCGTGGACGAGTCGCCCGTCTTCAAGGCGGCGATGGCGGCCGCCGAGGCCCGCAAGGCGGACGGCGCCGCGGAGAAGCTGCCGCTGGTGGCCGTCTTCAAGAACCACTGGCGGGACATCCTGGTCGCCATGGGCGCCCGCATGGCGGAGAACATCAGCTTCTACGTGATCACCGCCTTCATCCTGGTGTACGCCACGACTGCTGCGGAGGTCTCGAAGCAGACCGCGCTGAACGCGGTGCTGATCGGTTCGGCGATCCACTTCTGCGCGGTACCGGCCTGGGGTGCGCTGTCCGACCGCTGGGGCCGCCGCCCGGTGTACATGCTCGGCGCGGCCGGCATCGGTCTGTGGGTCTTCCCGTTCTTCTGGCTGATCGACACCGGCACCTTCCTGGGCCTGCTGACCGCGGTGACGGTCGGCCTGATCCTGCACGGCGCGATGTACGCCCCGCAGGCCGCGTTCTTCACGGAGCTGTTCGCCACCCGGATGCGGTACTCCGGCGCCTCCATCGGCGCGCAGTTCGCCTCGGTGGCGGCGGGCGCGCCGGCGCCGCTGATCGCGACCGCGCTGCTGAACAGCTACGGCACCTCCACCCCGATCTCGCTGTACGTGATCGCCGCCGCGGTCATCACGCTGATCGCGGTGGGCGTGGCCAAGGAGACCCGTCACCGCGACCTCAACGACATCGAGGGCACGGCCGACGCGACGCCGTCCGGCAAGGCCGCCCCGGTCAGGAGCGAACAGGCCGTCTGATCCAGTACCGCCTGACGCAGGCCCCCGCACACCCGGTGCGGGGGCCTGCGGACGTTCGGGTGCGGGGTGGGGCGGCGGGCCCTGCGGGGCGGTGCGGGAGCCGAGGGGCACTGCGGGTGCCGTGTCGGCGCGGCGGGTGGTCAGGCGCGTGAGGGTGAGGCCAGGCGCTGCAGGCGCAGGGCGAGTTGGATCTCGAGGGCGCGCTCGGGACGCTGCCAGTCCTCGCCGAGCAGCCGGCCCACCCGCTCCAGCCGCTGGGCGACCGTGTTGACGTGGACGTGGAGTTCGTCCTTGGTCCGGGCGGGGCTCATCCCGCAGGCGAAGTAGGCGTCGAGGGTGCGCACCAGGTCCGTGCCGCGGCGCTCGTCGTAGGAGACGACCTCTCCGATGGTCCGGTCGACGAAGCCGGTGATGTCCCGGTCCCCCGCCAGCAGCAGGCCGACGAAGCCGAAGTCCTCGGCCGCCGCGCCGTCCCCGGCACGCCCGAGGAGCCGCAGCGCGTCCAGGCAGCGGCGGGCCTCCTGATACGCGACGGCGACCTGGTCGGGCCCGGCGGACAGCACCTCCTGCGGCGCGGACGCCCCCACGGTGACCGCGTCGTGGACGGCGGTGCTGAGCCGGCGGGCGGCGTCGCGGGCCAGGTCGGTGGCGCTGCGACCGGGCGGCAGGGGGAGCAGCAGCACCGTCCCGCCGTCGCGGGCGGCGGCCAGGCCGTGCCGGGTGGAGGCGAGGTGGGAGGCCGCGGACCACAGCCGGCGGCGGGCTTCCGCCTCGGCGTCGCCGCCGGGGGCGGTGGCCTCCAGGCGGGCGGCGAGCACCACGTGGGTGACGTCGAGGTCGGCGTGCAGGCGGGCGGCGCGCATCCGCAGCAGCCGGGGGTCGTGGTCGCGGGCGTCGAGGAGGTCGTCGAGGAGTTCGCCGCGGACCCGCTGCTCGGCCTCGGCGGCGGAGCGGCGGGCGAGCAGCAGGAGCGAGGTGACCATGGCGGCGCGCTCCAGCGTGCGCTGGTCGACCGGGTCGAGCACGGGGTGGCCGCGCAGCACCAGCGCGCCGAGCAGTTCGCCGCTCGCGGTGACGGCGGCGATCCAGTCGTCGCCGTGCCGCACGGCGTGGCCCTCGGCGCGGGACGCCTCCAGCGCCTCGGCGGGGACGGCGGTGATGTCGGCGTAGGCGACCGTGCCGTCGAGCACCTCGGAGACGGCGGCGGCCACGTCGTGCACCTGACCTCCGCGCAGGACCAGTTCGGCGAGGCGGTCGTGGACCTCGGAGGCGCGCTCGATGACGGCGCTGCGGTCCTGGATGATCTCGTTGGCGCGTTCCAGCTCGGCGAGCGCGGAGCGGGTCTCGGTGAGCAGGTTGGCGGTGTCGATGGCGGCCGCGGCGAGCGCGGCGAAGCTGCTGAGCAGGGCGATCTGTGCGCGTTCGAAGACGCGGGCGCGGCGGTCGGCGGCGAAGAGCACGCCGATGACGTGGTCGCCGAGCATGAGGGGCACGCCGAGGATGGCGATCAGCCCCTCGTCGCGGACGCCGGCGTCGATGGACCCGGTGTGCAGGAACCGCTCGTCGTTGAAGTAGTCGCGGGTGACGTAGGGCCGCGCGGTCTGGGCGACCAGGCCGCCGAGGCCCTCGCCCATGCCGAGGCGCAGCTGCTGGAAGCGGGCGGCGACGGAGCCCTCGGTGACCCGCATGTAGGTGTCGCCGCGTGCCGGGTCGTTGAGGGAGAGGTAGGCGACGTCGGTGCCGAGGAGGGAGCGGGCGCGCTGGACGATGGCGCGCAGCACGGCGTCGACGTCGCGGGGCCCGGCGAGGTCGTGGGCGGTGGCGAAGAGGGCGGACAGCTCCTCCTCGCGGCGGCGTCTGCCCTCGAGTTCGGAGCGCACGCGCAGGGCGAGCTCCCGGGCCCGGCCGAGTGCGGCGACCTCCGCCTCGGGGCGGCCTTCGGCGCGGGCGACCAGCACGGGGCGGTCGTAGGCGTCGGCCGAGGCGCCGCGGGCCAGCAGTTCCAGGTAGGGCGTCTCCGGGCCGGGCGCGGGGGCGGGGGGCGCGGTCGCCGGGCGCGGAGCGGACGGTTCCGTGGAGGGGCCGGCGGCCGGGAGGCGCACGCCCTGCTGGTGCTCGTGGGACATGGGCACAGGATTCACCATGGCCGGGGCCCTGGGACAGCCCTGTGGACGACGGCCGCTCGGGGCGCGGGACGGCGGGCGGCCGGCGCCCCGCGCCGGACGGTCAGTGCGCGGTCCAGCCGCCGTCCATGACGTACGACGACCCGGTGACGGTGGCGGCGGCCGGGCCGCAGAGGAAGACCACCGCCTCGGCCACCTCGGCCGGTTCGATCAGCCGCTTGACGGCGGTGTCGCGCAGCAGGATCTCGGAGACCACCCGTTCCTCGGGGATGCCGTGCACGGCCGCCTGGTCGGCGATCTGCTTCTCCACCAGTGGCGTGCGCACATAGCCGGGGTTCACACAGTTCGAGGTGACTCCATGGGGGGCGCCTTCGAGCGCCACGGTCTTGGAGAGCCCTTCCAGCCCGTGCTTCGCGGACACGTAGGCCGACTTGAAGGCGGAGGCGCGCAGCCCGTGGACGGAGGACACGTTGACGATGCGTCCCCAGCCCTGCTCGTACATGTGCGGCAGCGCGCCGCGGATCAGCCGGAACGGCGCCTCCAGCATCACCGTGAGCACGGTGTGGAAGACGTCCGGCGGGAACTCGTGGACCGGCCGCACCAACTGGAGCCCGGCGTTGTTGACCAGGACGTCGACGCCCGCGGCGGCCCGCTCGGCGGCGTCCAGGTCGGTGAGGTCGAGGACCAGGGGCTCCACCGTCCCCTTGAGTCCGGCCGCCTGTCCGGTCAGCTCGGCCAGGCCGCCTTCGTCGCGGTCGACCGCCCGCACCGTGGCGCCGGCGGCGGCCAGCCTGAGGGTGCAGGCGCGCCCGATGCCGCCGGCGGCGCCGGTGACCAGGGCGGTGCGTCCCGCGAGGTCGAGCGGGGACGGGTCGAGGGGGGTGTCGAGGCCCCCGGAGGTGCTGGGCTGCTCGGTCATGGTCCGACCCTAGGCAGCGGCCCGACCCCGCCCCATGTGGTCAGGACCCATACTTCGGGGTCAGCTCATAGGGTCGAACCATGTGGGGGCATCCGACAGGGCCTGCTTGATCCGCGTCAGCCCGAACGCGTCGAGCTCGGGCAGGTCGTCCACCGGGAACCACGCCACGTCCAGGGACTCGTCGTCGTTGACCCGGGCCTCGCCGCCCACCGCGCGGCAGCGGAAGGTGATGTCCATGTACTGGCAGACGTCACCGTTCTCGTAGGTCACCGGGCGGAGCGCCTGGACGCTCAGCACCCGCTCCGGCACGCAGGTCACGGCCGTCTCCTCGAAGACCTCGCGCACCGCGCAGGCGGCGGGCTGCTCCCCCGGCTCGGGGATGCCGCCGATCACCGCCCAGCCGCGGGTGTCGGCGCGCCGGTTGAGCAGGACGCGGTCCTGGTCGTCGAGGACGATCGCGGTGACGCCGGGCAGCCACAGGAGCTGCTGCCCGGCGCTGGCGCGGAGCGTGCGGATGAAGTCCGGGGTTGCCATGGTCGGACCCTATCGGTCCGCGCCCGACCGCCTCGTCCGGACGGTCCGGGCGACCGCCCAGCCCCCGCCCGCGGCGGCGAGCGCGACCAGCAGCCACTCGGGCAGGGTGCCGAGCGCCGTCGCCAGGGTGGTCGAGGAGCGCAGCGGCACCTCCCGGACCAGCGTGCCGGGCACGAACATGCCGGTGCGTCCGGTCACCTTCCCGTCGGGCAGGATGACGGCGCTGACCCCGCTGGTCACCGGGACGGTCACGGTCCGGCCGTGCTCGACGGCACGCACCCGCGACATGGCGAGCTGCTGGTAGGTCATCTCGCTGCGCCCGAAGGTGGCGTTGTTGCTGGGCACGGAGAGCATCTGCGCGCCGGCCTCCACGGTGTCGCGCACCGCCCAGTCGAAGGCGGCCTCGTAGCAGGTGACCAGTCCGACGCCGGTGCCGTTCATCCGGAACACGCCTGGCTCGGTGCCGCGGCTGAAGTCGCGGCGGACCATGCCGGTCCAGGTCTCGTTGACGGCGCCGATCAGCGGGCGCAGCGGCAGGTACTCGCCGAACGGCTGGGTCCGGCGCTTGTCGTAGGTGTCGACCGGGCCCTTCTCGGGGTCCCAGAGGATCTGCTCGTTGTAGACCTTGCCGTCCCGCTCGACGACGCCGCCGACGGCGATGGGCGCGCCCACGGCCTTGGCGGCCCGGTCGATCACCTCGGCGGCGTCGGCGTTGGCGAAGGGGTCGATGTCGGAGGAGTTCTCCGGCCAGAGGACCAGGTCGGGCCGCTCGGCCCGTCCGGCCTCGATGCGCTCGGCCAGCCGCTCGGTCTCCCGGACGTGGTAGTCGAGCACGGCGCGCCGCTGGGCGTTGAAGTCCAGGCCCAGCCGGGGCACGTTGCCCTGGATCACGGCGACGGTGGCCGTGCCGTCCTCGGCGCCCGCGTCGACGGCGGCCCGCGCGACGAGCGCGGCGGCCGGCGGGGCCAGCAGCGCGAGCAGCGCGGCGGTCGCGGCGCCGCGGCGCACGGCACCGGTCCGCCGGGCGGCGCGGGCCTGCCGTACGACCTCGCAGAGCCCGAAGCCGCTCAGCACCACCGCGAAGCCGAGCAGCGGTGTGCCGCCGAGCGCGGCGAGCGGGAGGAAGAGGCCGTCGGCCTGACCGAAAGCGATCTTGCCCCAGGGGAAGCCGCCGAACGGGAAACGGGCGCGGGCCGCCTCGCCCGCCGTCCAGACGGCGGCGGCCCACAGCGGCCAGGCGGGCAGCCGGGAGACGGCGGCGATGCCGACCGCGGTGAGGCCCAGGAACACGGCCTCCACGACGACCAGCGCGAGCCAGGGACCGGGGCCGACCTCGATGCCCGTCCACACCAGCAGCGGCAACAGGAAGCCGAGTCCGAAGAGGTAGCCGAGACCGAGGGCGGGCTTCCACCGGCGCCCGCGCAACGTCAGGCCGAGCAGGGCGAAGGCGGGCAGCGCCAGCCACCACAGGGTGCGGGGCGGGAAGCTGGCGTAGAGCAGCAGGCCGGAGAGGGCGGCGGTCACTGCCGGCAGGAAGCGGCGCAGCCGGGCGGCGGTCCTGCCGCGGGGCGCGTCGGATCCGGTGGGCGGCCGGTCGCCCGTGGCGTCGGTGGTGGGTGCGGTCACGGTCACTGGTGGAGTCTACGGCGCATGTCAGGGGCCTGGAGAGGGTCGACGGGACCGGGCTGTGGCCTCCCCTCGGCGGCGGGGGTCGCGCAGGCCGGTGGGGGACGCTGTCGACGGTACCGGGAGCGACCCGGAGCGCAGCCGCCTCCCACCGGGTGACCTTGCTCTCCCCCGTGCGGCCCAGGGCCCCTCGCCCGCGTGCGGCCCCGGGCCCCTGGCCAGCGCGACCTGCCGCGTCAGCGGGCGGCGCTGACCTCGCGGAGGCCGCGGCCCTCGGTGTAGGAGAGGGCGGCCTGGGTGAGGTCGGACTCGGCGCCGCCGTGCAGCACGGTGAGCGTGGCCCCGCCGGCGGACGCCTGGGGGCCGGTCGCGTCACCGAGGCGTCGCAGCGCCTGGGCGGCGACCGCTCCGGCCGAGCCGCGCAGCCGGGGGCGGCGGCCGACGGCGCGCTCGAGGGCGGCTCCGATCCGCTCCTCGACCAGTTCGTAGTGGGTGCAGCCCAGGACCACGGTGTGCACGTCGGCCGGGGTGAGCGCGGCGGCGGCCGCGACCGCGGCGTCCACGGCGGCCTCGTCGGCGTGCTCGACGGCGTCGGCGAGGCCGGGGCAGGGCACCTCTGTGACGTCGACGCCCTGGGCGAACTGCGAGATCAGCCCGCGCTGGTAGGGGCTGCCGGTGGTGGCGGGGGTGGCCCAGATGGCCACCGGGCCGCCGTCCGCCGCCGCGGGCTTGATCGCCGGCACCGTGCCGACGACCGGCAGGCCGGGCTCGAGGTGGGCGCGGAGCGTGGGCAGCGCGTGGACCGAGGCCGTGTTGCAGGCGACGATCAGGGCGTCCGGGCGGTGGGCGGCGGCGGCGCGGGCGACCGCCAGCGCCAGGCCGGTGACGTCCTCGGGGGTGCGGGGGCCCCAGGGCATGCTGCCGGGGTCGGAGGAGAGGACCAGATCGGCGTCGGGCCTGAGCCGGCGTACCGCGGCGGCCGCCGCCAGCAGCCCGATTCCGGAGTCCATGAGCGCGATCTTCACTCAGTCACCATAGACGATGAACGCGCGACGGCCCGTTCCGTGATGCGCACTGCGGCGACGAGCGTCGTGGAGTGGATCTCCGCGCTGTCCCTCCCCGTCCGGCTCTGGCCGCTGCTCGGGCACGGCCGCTTCCGGCGCACCGGCGTGCGGCTTCCCGAGCGGCGGGACCCGGCGGTGCGGCCGCGGGACTGCCGCTGACGGTCCTCTCCCGGTCGTCGACGACGTCGCGCCGGCGCGTGCCGTGAAGCGGCGGTCGCCCGGCGCGCGGATCTGACTGGGCCTCGGCGGGGCCTCGCCGACGGCGTGGTCGGCGTGCGCCCTTACCCATCCCCGCGGGACCCGTGGGGATGGTGACGCGCAGCGCCCACGCCCAGTTGCGGCACAGCCCGGCGCTGCCGGCCGTGGCGGCGCCCCCGCCCGTTCGCAGCACGTTCCGGGCGGCCGGACGGACGCGGCCGAACGAGGGTCTGACGGCTCTTCGGAGGACCCCGGAAGGTTCCTCGGACGATCGCACGAACCTCCGGTAACCTAACGGAAACCGGTCCCATACACGATCCCTGGTGGACACGAGGCGTCTTTTTGCCAAATTGGCTCGGATTGGGTATCCAACATCACCGCCGACACGCAAAAACAACCTTCTTATCCGTCTCCCCAACGACCACATCGTGGGCTTAACTTATGGGTATGACCTCCCCCCGCTCCGCTTACGGCGGCGGCTATTCGTCGTCCGCGTTCCCGGACACCCCGATCTACGACTCCCTGGTCGCCGAGCGGGGTACGCCTCAGATCGCCCCGATCCGCGTCCCGCCGATGTACGACACGCCGTCCTACGACGCGCGTCCCTCCTACGACCACGGGGGCGGCCACCTGCCGGCGCTCCCCGCGCTGCCGTCGAGCCCCTCGTACCAGCCGCCGGCCCCGCAGCCCCCGGCTCCCGGCTACGGCTACCCGCAGCAGGCGCAGCCCGCCCTGCCCGCGGCCGCGCTGCCGCCGGGGCCCTCGCCCGTGCCGGCGCCGTACATCCCGCAGCAGGCCTCCGGCTCGCGCGGCTACCCGGCGCCGCACCAGCAGCCGCCCCGTCCCGCGCCGCAGCCCGGCACCGGGTACGAGGCGATGCGACCCGCCGCCCCGCGTCCCGCGCCGGCCCAGCAGGCTCCGTACGGTCAGCAGGCCCCGTACAACGCGCCCTACGGTCAGCAGGCTCCGGCCTCCTACCAGCAGCAGTACGGCCAGCAGCAGGAGTACCGCGGCGGTTACTGACCGGGGTCCGGCCGGATCGGTCCGGGTCCGGTGGCACGATGACCGCATGGGGACAGCGGACATCCATTCGATCCACGTGCATCCGGTCAAGGCCTTCCGGGGACAGGCGCTCCCGGAGGTCCTGGTCGAGCCCTGGGGACCGGCCGGAGACCGGCGCTGGGTACTGATCGACGGCAGGGGAAAGGTCGTCACGCAGCGCCAGGAGCCCCGCCTGGCACTGGCCGCCGCCGAGCTACGGCCCGGCGGCGTCCGTCTGTCCGCACCCGGCGCGGACCCGGTCACCGTCCGGGTGCCCGACGCGGGGTCGTCCGGCGCGGCGGAGGTCGACATCTTCGGCGACCGGGTCCGCGGCGTGTTCGCCGACGGGGCGGCGCACGCCTGGTGCAGCGCCTTCCTGGGTACTCCGGTGCGCCTGGTCCACATGGACGACCCGGCGGTCCGCCGTCCGGTCGACCCCGCGTACGCCCTGCCCGGTGAGACCGTCTCCTTCGCGGACGGATATCCGCTGCTGCTGACGTCGCTGGCCTCCCTCGACGCCCTCAACGCGTTGATCGCCGAGGGCGACCACCCGGAGGAGGGCCCGCTCCCCATGGACCGCTTCCGCCCCAGCCTGGTGGTGGACGGCTCCGAGGCGTGGGCGGAGGACGGCTGGAACCGCCTGACGGTGGGTGACGTCCTCTTCCGCGTCGCCAAGCCCTGCGGACGCTGCGTGGTGACCACGACTGACCAGGAGTCCGCCCGGCGCGGCCGCGAACCGCTGCTCACGCTGGGCCGTCACCGCCGCCTCGGCGGGCGGCTGGTCTTCGGGCAGTACCTGGTGCCGCTGACCACCGGCACCGTCCGCGTCGGGGACCGGGTCACCGTCCTGCGGTGACGCCGGCCGTCCGTGTCCGGGATGCCGCGAAAGGGTGAGGTCGCTCTCTTTCCCGGCGTTCGGCGCGTGAAGGGCCGCCGGGAGGGCTATCACGGAGAGGAGAGGGGGGAGCGTCGTGGGGGCGATCCGTGGAATCTGGCGCTGGCGGCACAATCCGCTGCGGCGCACGACCGACCTGGTGGAGGCGTGGGCCGCCCTGGCCGCCCTGCTGCTGATGGTGGTGGGCGCGCCGCTCGTCGGCCTGTTCGTCGGATCCGCGGCGCACGACTCGCTCGGCCGGACGGCCCGTCAGCAGCTCGCGGCACGGCACCGGGTGGCGGCCACCGTCCTGGACGCCACGGCGGTCGTCGCCCCGGCCGCCGCCGACTCCGTGCGCCCCGGCGAGCAGGAGGGACGGCGACGGGTCCTCGCCTCCTGGACCGCGCCCGACGGCACCGCACGGCGCGCCCACACCTGGACGACCCTGCGCGACCCGGCTCCCGGCCGGCGCTTCGCCGTCTGGACCGACCGCCGCGGCATCCCGGTCGCCCGCCCCCTCGACGCCGGCGAGGTCACCTTCCACGCCGGCCTGGCCGGTGTCGGCGCGGCCCTCCTGACCGTCGCCGTCGCCGAGTCCGCCCGCCGTCTGACGCTCCGTCGGCTCACCCGGCTCCGTCACGAACTCCTCGACCGCGCCTGGGAACGGGCCGGCCCCGACTGGGGACGGGCCGGTACCGGAAGCTGATCACGATCGTTCACCGGGCAACCCACCGTCCAGGCGCGCGCTACGGTGGTCGGGCCGACACGTCCGGACACGTTCGGCCCAATCCGCTACATCCCGTGTACGACGAGGTGGGGACAGAAAAGCACCATGGCACAGGGCACGGTCCAGGTGACGCACACCGGCACGTCGCGGTGGCGGCGCCGCACGGGTGAGTACTCCTCCCTCGCCTCGGCCCTGGAGGCCGCCGGCGACGGGGACGTGCTCACCGTCTCCCCCGGCACCTACCGGGAGAACCTCCTCGTCGAGCGGGCGGTGACACTGCGGGGGCCCGAGGGGCAGCCGGGGGCCGTGCGCATCGCACCCGCGGACGGCGTGCCGCTGACGGTGCGCGGCTCCGCCGTGGTGCAGGGCCTGCACCTGGAGGGGCAGGACTCGTCGGCGCCGGCGCTGCTGGTGGAGGAGGGCAGCCCGGAGATCACCGACATCCGGGTGATGACGCGGTCCGCGGCCGGTATCGAGGTGCGGGGGTCGGCGCGTCCCACGGTGCGCCGCTGTTCGGTCGACAACCCGGCGGGCGTCGGCATCGTCGTCACCGATGCCGCGGGCGGGGTCTTCGAGGAGTGCGAGGTGACGGCGGCCGGTCAGGCGGGAGTGGCGGTGCACGGCGGGGCCCGTCCCCGGCTGGAGCGCTGCCGGGTGCACCACGCCTCCGGTCCGGGGCTGAGCGCCGCCGGGGAGAACTCCTTCGTGGAGGCGGTGGGCTGCGAGATCTACGAGGTGCGCGGCAGCGGGGTGCAGATCACCGGGCGGGCCACCGGCCAGCTCACCGACTGCGACGTGCACCGCACCGCGGGGGACGGCGTCACGATGGACACCGACGCGGTGCTCACCCTGGCGGACTGCCGGATCCACGACGTCCCGGAGAACGCGGTGGACCTGCGGTCCCGTTCGGTGCTGACGCTGACCCGCACCACGGTGCGGCGGTTCGGGCGCAACGGCCTGTCGGTCTGGGACCCGGGGACGCGGGTGGACGCCCACCAGTGCGAGATCTTCGACTCGACCGGCGACTACCCGGCGGTCTGGGTGAGCGACGGCGCGACCGCGGTGCTGGACTCCTGCCGGGTGCACGACGTGCCGGACGCGCTGTTCGTGCTGGACCGCGGCTCGCGGGCCGACGTGGTGGACAGCGACCTGACCCAGGTCCGCAACACGGCCGTGTCGGTGAGCGACGGAGCGACGGCCCAGCTGGACGACTGCCGCATCCGGGACGCGGCCACCGGCGCCTGGTTCCGCGACCACGGCAGTGGCGGCACCCTGGCCAACTGCACACTCGACGGCACCCAGACGGGCGTGATCGTCACCAAGGGCGCGGACCCGACGGTGGAGCGGTGCACGGTCGACGGGCCGGCCGAGGCCGGCTTCTACGTCTCGGCGGGCGGCCGGGGCACCTTCGTCGGCTGCAAGGTGACCGGCAGCGGCGGCTACGGCTTCCACGTCCTCGACGGCTGCCGCACCACGCTGCGCAAGTGCCGCACCGAGCGGTGCGCGCGGGGCGGGTACGAGTTCGCCGACGCCACCCCGGGCAGCGCGGGCGGGCCCGAGGTGGAGGACTGCACCGGCGACGAGAGCGCGGGCGCCGGCGCCTCGTTCGCCAACGGCTCCCCTTCCGGGGACGGCGCGGTGCTGACCGCCCCGGCCCAGGTGAGCTCCGGAGGGCTGCTGGGCGCCGTGCCCGCCCCGCGCGCCGGGACGGTGGCGGCCGTCACGGAGGCACCCGGACAGGTCCGCGAGGCGCGCGAGGTCCTCGGGGCGCTCGACGCGCTGGTCGGGCTGGAGAGCGTCAAGCGGGAGGTGCGGGCGCTCACCGACATGATCGAGGTGGGGCGTCGCCGGCAGGAGGCGGGGCTGAAGGCGGCGTCGGTCCGGCGCCATCTCGTCTTCACCGGCTCCCCCGGCACCGGCAAGACCACCGTGGCCCGGCTCTACGGGGAGATCCTCGCCTCCCTCGGCGTGCTGGAGAAGGGTCACCTCGTCGAGGTTTCCCGGGTGGACCTGGTCGGCGAGCACATCGGCTCCACCGCGATCCGCACCCAGGAGGCGTTCGAACGGGCGCGCGGCGGCGTGCTGTTCATCGACGAGGCGTACGCGCTCTCGCCGGAGGACTCGGGCCGGGACTTCGGCCGGGAGGCCATCGACACGCTGGTGAAGCTGATGGAGGACCACCGGGACGCGGTGGTGGTGATCGTGGCCGGCTACACGGAGGAGATGGAACGCTTCCTTACCGTCAACCCCGGTGTCGCCTCGCGCTTCTCGCGGACCATCAGGTTCGGCGACTACGGCCCCGACGAGTTGCTGCGGATCGTGGAGCAGCAGGCCGAGGAGCACGAGTACCGGCTGGCGGACGGCACCGCGGAGGCGGTGCTGAAGTACTTCGCGGAGATCCCCAAGGGGCCCGCGTTCGGCAACGGCCGCACCGCGCGCCAGACCTTCGAGGCGATGGTGGAACGGCACGCGGGGCGGGTGGCACAGCTGCCCGACGCGAGCACGGAGGCGCTCACCCTGCTCTACCCGGAGGACCTCCCCGCGCTGGACTGAGCGGCGTCCCGCCCGTCTCCCCCGCTGCGGGGGGCGGGCAGGCCGGTCGCCAGGCGTGCCAGGAGCGCCGCGCGTTCCTCGGCGAACACCGGGTCGGCCTGGTAGTCGCCGTGACCGAGGACGGGCGCGGGCAGCGGGTGTTCGGTGGTGCGGCCCAGGGACAGCGGGTCCTTGAGGGGCTCCCGGTCGACGGGCGCGCAGGGCCGCGGGCCGCCGTCCGCCCCGGAGGAGGAGGCCGTATCGGCCCCGGAGGGGGAGTCGGCGTCGGCCCACGAACCCGCGTCGGCCCCGGCGTCGGCGTCGGCCCCGGAGTCGGCGTCGCCCGCCACCAGGACGGGCCCGCCGATCGGGTCGGTGCGGCGGTGGAGGTTGCGCCAGCAGTCGACCTCCTGGTGCAGGCGGCGCAGCGCCTCGGGGCCGAAGTGGGCGGGGAACCAGCGTCCGTAGAGGCGTTCCAGGGGTGAGCCGTAGGTGAGCAGCGCAACCCGGGCGCGCACCGGCGCGGGGAGCTGCCAGGCTGCCGCGGCGGCCAGGACGCTGCCCTGGGAGTGCCCGGAGAGCACCAGCCGTCCTCCGGTGGAGGCGGTCCAGGTCGCCATCCGCCAGGTGAGGTCGGGCACGGCCCGCTCGGCGTAGCAGGGCGGTGCGAAGGGGTGGGCGGCGCGCGGCCAGAACGTGCCGACGTCCCAGAGGATGCCGATGGTGCGGCGGGCGGAGGGGTCCCGGTAGGCGCGGCGGCCGAAGGTGACGAAGAGTATGAAGCCCAGCCCGATCAGCCAGGAGCCGATGGCCTGCGCGACCTCGGCGGTGGCCTCGACGGCCGCGGGCGTGCCCTGGGCGGCGTCGGCGGGGGCGTGGCCGGTGCCGAGCGCGCCGGCCACCGCCCCCGCGCCGAGCAGGAAGGTGACGGCGGCGACGACGCCGACGAGCAGCGGCGCCCGGTCGGTGAGCGCGGCGAACGCGCGGATGCGGGCGACGCCGCGCACCCGGACCGGGTCGTGCGGCTCGCCGGGGTGGTCGTCCAGCACGGCGGGGATCTCGCCCCGCACGGACCGCCAGGCCCGGTGGGCGAGGACGGCGAGCAGGATCAGCAGGACCGCCAGGAGCACGGGGAGGGTGGAGGCCTGCCAGGTCAGCACCACCGGCGGGCCGGTGAGCGTGCCGCTGCGGCCGTCGAGCCAGTCGGCGACGCGCTGGGCGACGCCGCCGGACATCACTCCGCCGAGCGCGCAGGCCAGCAGGGCGACCGCGGGTCCCGCGAGGCCGCGCAGGGCGGCGCGGGTGTCGGGCCGGGACCGGTGCAGGGTGCGGGCGACGGCGGCCAGCGCGACCACCAGCAGGCCCTGGGCGAGGCAGAGGGCGCCGAAGACGGCGTCCCCGGGCAGGGGCCCGGCCGACCGCCAGCCCGGGCGTGACCAGCAGGCGTACACCAGGGCGAGGGCCAGCAGGCCGGCGGCGCCGAGCGGGAGGACCCGCTGCAGGCGGGCGTCCAGGGTGTGGTCCACGCGGCGCTCGCTGCGGCCGCGGCGGCACACCACCCACACCACGGACAGCGCGGCCACCGCCAGGGCGGTCTCCAGGGCCCGGCCGAGCAGGTCGAGGAGCGCGGGGCCGCCCGGCGCCCGGTCGTGGCGGGCCGCGGCGGCGGTCAGGGCGGCGGCGACGGTGAGCAGGGCCGCGGCGGTGTGGGCGGCGCGTAGCCGGGCGACCAGGCGGCGCCCGTACCAGAAGCCGGGTCGGCCCAGCGGCGCGGCGTCCCCCGCGCTCTCCTCGTGCTCGGCCCCGGCCAGCGGCTGCTGGGACTCGTAGGCGGTCCAGGTGCGGTGCGAGAGGTACCAGAGCAGCACGGTCAGGGCGGCGGGCACCGTGGCGGCCAGTGCGAGGCGACGGCCGGGGGCGCTCCACCAGCCGTCGGTGAGGAACTCCAGCCAGGAGTGGGCGGCGGCGCAGGCGGGGGTGCCGGCGCACTGCCAGGCGGCGAGGTCGAGGGCCACCTCGCAGGCGGCCGCGACCAGCAGCACGGTCAGGCTGAGCCCGGCGAGGCGGACCAGCGTGCCGTGGAGGCGGACCGCGCGTTCGTGTCCGCGGGCGGCGGGGCGCATCCAATGGGCCAGGTTGACGACCATGAAGGGCAGCAGCAGGAGCCACAGGGCGCGGCTGCCGTTCCCGGAGGTCAGATTGCACCAGACGTAGGCCTCCTGGACGGGGGCGACGGGCTCCCCGACTCCTGGCCCGCCGGCCGGCCGGCCGGCCGCCGGCGGGGCGCCCCGGGCCGCGGCGCGCTCGGCGTCCACGTCGTCGGCGCGCCGGAACATGGCGGCGGTGCCGTCGCCGGTGACACGGACCGTGCGCGGGTCGTCGAGCATCTCCTCGGGGGTGGTGCCGCCCACTCCGTGGACGAGCAGTTCCAGCGTCGCGCCACCGGGCGGGGAGGTCTTCCCCTCCGGCGTCGGCGCCTCCGGCGTGCCGGGCTCGGACAGCACTGCTCCACTCCCCCCGTGTCCTGCGGTTCTCCGCGTCGTCCGGCGCGCCCTCCCGGACCGCGCCTCATTCGAACATGTGATGCGATGTTCCGCCCGTGGGATCTCCGTTCCCGGACCCCCTCAACCCTTCCTCACCGAATCTCCCCTCGATCGGGTGACGAGCGCGCCCGGGCCGGCGCTTCGGTCACCTGACCGCATGTCGGCGTGTCGTGCGAGGATGGAATACCGTCCGGCCCGGCGCCGGAGCGGAAATCGCCTGGTCACAGCGTCAGGCGACGCGGTCCGGGGGCGCGGGTGCGACCGCGGGAGTGGAAAGGACGAGGGGAACAGGTGGCGGAGCGGCAGAACCTCCTCGCGGAGCAACGGCGGGCGCTGATCCTGGACGAGGTCCGCCGCCGCGGCGGGGTGCGGGTGAACGAGCTGACCCAGCGGCTCGGCGTGTCCGACATGACGGTCCGCCGCGACCTGGACGCCCTGGCCCGCCTGGGGGCACTGGAGAAGGTGCACGGCGGCGCGGTTCCGGTGGAGGGCACCGAGCCGACCGTGCACGAGCCCCGGTTCGAGGAGAAGACGGGCCGGGAGCCCGCCGCGAAGGAGCAGATCGCCCGCGCGGCGGCCGCCCTGGTGACGCCCGGTTCGGCGGTGGCGCTCTCCGGGGGCACCACCACGTACACGCTGGCCCGGATGCTGGCCGGGGTCCCGGACCTGACGGTGGTGACCAACTCGGTGCGGGTGGCCGACGTGCTGCACGCGGCACGCCGCTCCCCCGACGGGACGGAGAACGGCGGGCCGACGGTGGTCCTCACCGGCGGGATGCGCACGCCCTCCGACTCGCTGGTCGGCCCGGTCGCCGACCGGGCGATAGCGTCGCTCCATTTCGACGTGCTGTTCCTGGGCGTGCACGGCATCTCGGTGGAGGCCGGGCTGTCCACGCCGAACCTCGCGGAGGCGGAGACGAACCGGCGGCTGGTGACCTCCGCGCGGCGCGTGGTGGTCGTCGCGGACCACACCAAGTGGGGCACGGTGGGGCTGAGTTCGTTCGCCTCGCTGTCCGAGGTGGACGTGCTGGTGACGGACGCCGGGCTGCCTTCGGTCACCCGCGCCGAGCTGGCCGAGCTGCCGTTGCGGCTGGTGGTGGCCGGCGAGGGCGGCCTGGACGGCGAGGGCGGCGTGGACGGCGAACTGCCGGAGTCCTACCGCCCGCCCCGCGCGGGCTGACCCCGGCCGCCACACGCACCTGACCGCCTCGCGCACCGGACCGCCGCACGCACCCGGCCTCCGCGGGCACGCGGCCGCCGCGCGCTCCGGGCCGGTCGACCGGTCGCCGTGTCCCGGTGCACGCGGGAGCGCCGGGGCCCGCCGCCCGGGATCAGTCCGGCCAGACGCCCGTGGCCAGCACCCGGTCCAGGACCGCCGCGTAGGGGCCGATCTCCAGCCCCTGCCCCTCCAACCATTCGTCGGAGTAGTACTTGTCGAGGTAGCGGTCGCCCGGGTCGCACAGCAGGGTCACCACGCTGCCCGAGCGGCCCGCGGCCACCATCTCGGCGACGATCTTCAACGCGCTCCACAGCCCCGTGCCCGTGGAGCCGCCCGCCTTGCGGCCGATGACCCGCTCCAGCGCGCGCACGGCGGCCACGCTCGCCGCGTCGGGCACCTTCATCATGCGGTCCACCGCGCCGGGCACGAAACTGGGCTCCATCCGCGGCCGGCCGATGCCCTCGATCCGGGAGCCGCCCTCGCAGACCGGCTCGGGCTCTCCGGTGGTCCATCCGTCGAAGAACACGGAGTTCTCCGGGTCGGCGACGCAGATCCGGGTGTCGTACTGCATGTAGTGGACGTAGCGGGCCAGGGTCGCCGAGGTGCCACCGGTGCCGGCGGTGGCGACGATCCAGGCGGGCACCGGGAAGCGTTCCATCCGGAGCTGACGGAAGATCGACTCGGCGATGTTGTTGTTGCCCCGCCAGTCGGTGGCGCGCTCGGCGTAGGTGAACTGGTCCATGTAGTGGCCCCCCGTCTCCGCTGCGAGGCGCCCCGCCTCCTCGTACATGCGGCGCGGGTCGTCGACGAAGTGACATCGGCCGCCGTGGAACTCGATGAGGCGGCACTTCTCCGCGCTGGTGGTACGCGGCATCACCGCGATGAACGGGACGCCGATGAGCTTGGCGAAGTAGGCCTCCGAGACGGCGGTGGAACCGCTGGACGCCTCGATCACGGGGCGCCCGGGCCGGATCCACCCGTTGCACAGTCCGTAGAGGAAGAGCGAACGGGCCAGCCGGTGCTTGAGGCTGCCGGTGGGGTGGGTGGACTCGTCCTTGAGGTAGAGGTCGATGTTCCACTGCTCGGGCAGCGGGAAGCGCAGCAGGTGCGTGTCGGCGGACCGGTTGGCGTCCGCCTGGACCCGGCGGACCGCCTCCTTCAGCCAGGCACGGTAGGTGACGTCACTGCGGTCGACGTCCAGCGTGGCGTCGGCGCCGGAAGGGGGAACGGGGCTGGGCATGGCGGGCTCCTCAG
Source organism: Streptomyces sp. NPDC002640 (assembly GCF_053592575.1). Lineage (NCBI taxonomy): Bacteria > Bacillati > Actinomycetota > Actinomycetes > Kitasatosporales > Streptomycetaceae > Streptomyces > Streptomyces sp. NPDC002640. The sequence goes on from NZ_JBSFVZ010000018.1 coordinate 58,963, forward strand.
ACGGCCCGGCAGAGCCGGGAGCCCCGATCATAGACACCTTCCACACCCTTCTCACCTGCATAAACGCATCTTTGGAGACCTCAAGCACTGCCTTGGGAGCGCGCCGGTGACAGGGGGCGCACGACGGCCGCGACGAACCGGGCCGACGTGCCGCGCGCGCCGACCCGCGGGCCTCCGGACGCCCTTTCGTCCGGCCGCGCGTCCCGTCAGACTTCTCGTAGGGGGTGCGACCGGGTGCAGCGGACAAGCGTGAAGCGTGAAGGGTGGGGCGTCAGCATGCCGGAGCCGGAGTTCACCGCCACGGAGGAGTTCCTCCCGGCCGGGCCCGACGACCGGAAACCACCGGGCGGCCAGGACGAGTTCACCGCGACGGGAGTGCGCATCGAGCGGGGCCTGCGGTCGCTGACCCGGGCCGGCGAGGTGCGGGTGCGGGGCGGTCTGGTGGAGCTGCTCAACAGCGGCGGGCGCGTCGTCGGAGCCGCGCCCGCGAGGAAGGCGCGTGTGCTGCGGATGCGGCTGGGCCGTGCCGACCGGGTCCTGGCGGAGCTGGGGGGTGCCCGTTACGTCCTGACGTTCTGTGACGAGGACGCCGGTCACGGGCCGCTCCGGAGGCGAGGCGGGCGGCGGCCGGAGGCCGGGGAGTCGCCGGCAGCGCGCTTCGCCCGGGCGGTGCGTACGGCCGCCGGACCTCGCTGAACAGGCCTGATCGCCCGCCGCCGGGGTGCCCGAGAGCTCCGGCGGATGCCGCGAGTTGCGGCGGTACGGGCGCTGGGTCACGCTGTTCTCACGTCACTCTGGGTTTACCGGCGACTACGCCGAAAGCCGGTGGTCGCCTTCTTCCGGACCTCTACGTCGGGGAGTTGCAGCCGTGATCAGTCACCCGAGCAGGCACTGCGCGGTGGAGCTCCAAGCCCTGCCGTCGCGGATCGGTCAGGTCCGCAGAATCGTCTCGGCACAATTGCGCTACTGGCATCTGGACTCCCTCATCGAGCGGGCCTCGCTCGGTGTGACCGAACTGCTGACCAACGTCCACCGGCACGCCGGGGTGGACAAGACGTGCACCGTGCGGCTCGAGCTGCTGCTCGACCGGCTCACCGTGTCGGTGCACGACCACGACCCCCGTCTTCCGGTGCTGGGCGACGCCGATCGCCTGGCGGACTCGCTGGCCACCTGCGGTCGCGGCCTGGCGATGATCGACGCCCTCAGCGAGAGCTGGGGGGCGCGTCCGGACGGCGAGGCGGGCAAGGTCGTCTGGTTCACCCTGCCCACCGCGGACGAGGTCCACGACGGCCGCCGGGAACCCGAGCCGACCCCGGCCCTGGCCGACGTCGGTCCGTCCGGCGCCGAGCCCGTGCCGCACACCGAACCGCATCCCGACGCGCGGCCCCGGCCCGTGCCGGAGCCCGCCCTGCTGGAGGCCGCCGTCACCTCCTCCCCCGCTCCCGCCCGGTCGGCCGTTCCCGGCTGACCGGGCGGTGACCCACCCGGCGCCGTCCGGGGGGTCAGCCCGCCAGCACGCCCAGGGGGTCGTCGAACACCGGCTGCCAGGCCAGTTCACCGGCCCCCACCAGGCTGTTGAACGGCAGCGTGCAGCCGTCCAGCGGGACGGCTCCGCTCTGTCCCCAGAGGCTGCGCCGGGCCACCACCTCGCGGAGGCGATCCGGTTCGGCCTCGAGGAGCGCCCGGTGCAGGCCGCCGAGGATGATCCGGTCCGGGTTGAGGATGTTGACCAGGCCGGCGAGTCCGACGCCGAGCCGGTCGATCAGCGCCCGCACCGCCGCACGTACCGCGGGGTCATGGGCGTATCCGTCACGGATCAGGTCCTCGGCCTGCCGCAGCAGCGAGCCCTCGGGTCCTGGTTCGCGTCCGAGCGCGGCGAGGAACGCCAGCGGGTCCGTCTCCACGTCGAGGCAGCCCCGGCTGCCGCAGTGGCAGGGGCGGCCGTCCGGGTCGACGGTCAGGTGCCCGACCTCCAGGGCGAGGCCGGCGCTGCCGGTGTGCAGGCGGCCGTCCAGCACCAGGGCGCCGCCGACGCCGCGGTGGCCGGTGGCGACGCACAGGAGGTGGTCGGCGCCGCGGCCGGCGGCATGCCGGTGCTCGGCCAGCGCCGTGAGGTTGACGTCGTTGCCGACGAAGGCGGGGCCCTCGATCCCGGCCTCGCGCAGGCACTCGGCGAAGACGTCCAGCACAGGCGCCCCGGCCGACCAGGGCAGCAGGAGCGGGTTGAGGCCGACGCCGTCCGGCTCGGTGACCGCGAACGGCACGGCCAGCCCGGCCCCCACGCACCGCAGGCCCGTCTCGCGCAGCAGCCCGGCGCCCGCCCGGACGGCGACCGAGAGCAGCTGCGCGGGGTCCTCCTCCACGACCACCGCGCTGTTCGCGGTGGCGACGATCCGGCCCCCCAGCCCGACCAGGGCGGTGCGGTACCCGTCGACGTGCACCTGGGCGGCGAGCACGACCGGGCCGCGCTCGGCGACCATCAGCCGGTGCGAGGGACGGCCCTGCGAGCCCGCGGCGGCGACCGGGTGGGCGTCGACCTCGATCAGTCCGAGTGCCTCCAGTTCCGCGGCGACGGCTCCCGCGGTGGCCCGCGTCACGCCGAGTTCGGAGGTGAGCACGGCGCGGGTGGGCGCGCGTCCGGTGTGCACGAGCTGCAGGGCCGGTCCGAGCGCGCCGCGCCCGCGGTCCAGCCGGGTCCGGGTCGTTGCCTCCCCCTCCGCTCGGGGGGCCGCGTTGCCGTTCATGCCGCCGAGTCTTTCATGATCCGGGCCGGCGGACGGCCGGACGGCGGCCCCCGGTGGCTCGGCTAGCCTGGGACGCACGATGAACGACCGTTTCACCACCCCCTGGGCCGAGCTCGCCCTCTCCCGCTTCCCCCGGGATCCGCGCGACCGGCTGCGGGCCTGGGACGCCTCCGACGACTACCTGCTGCGGCACCTCGCGGCCCTCACGCCTCCCCCGGCCGGCGCGGTGGTGGTGGTCGGGGACCGCTGGGGGGCGCTGACCACGGCGCTCGCGGCTCGGGCCGCCGGGACGGGGGCCGCCGTGACGCGGGCCGCCGGGACCGGGGCCGGGGCCGACAGCCCGGTCGTCCAGATCACCGAGTCGTTCCTGACCCGGGAGGCCACCCGCGCCAACCTGGCCGCCAACGGCCTCGCCCCGGACGCGGCGACCCTGCTGACCACGCGGGACGCGCCGCCGGAGCGGATCGACGTGCTGCTGGTCCGGGTGCCCAAGAGCCTGGCGCTGCTCGAGGACCAGCTGCACCGGCTGGCCCCGGCGCTGCACGAGGACTCGGTGGTGATCGGCACCGGCATGGTGAAGGAGATCCACACCTCCACGCTGGCCCTGTTCGAGCGGATCGTCGGCCCCACCCGCACCTCGCTCGCGGAGCGGAAGGCGCGGCTGATCCTCGCGACGCCCGCCGCACCGGCCGGGCGGGGACCCAACCCGTGGCCGCTGCGGTACGACCTGCCCGGCGACGCCGCGCTGGTGGCGGGCCGTCCGGTGGTCAACCACGCGGGGGTCTTCTGCGCGGACCGCCTCGACGTCGGCACCCGCTTCTTCCTCCAGCACCTGCCGACCGGCCCCGGGCTCGGCCGGGTCGTCGACCTGGGCTGCGGCAACGGCGTGGTGGGCACGGCGGTGGCGCTGGCCGACCCGGACGCCGAGGTGCTGTTCACCGACGAGTCGTTCCAGGCGGTCGCCTCCGCCGAGGAGACCTGCCGGGCCAATGGGCTCGACGGGCTCGGCGGGCGGACCGAGTTCCGCGTCGGCGACGGGCTGGACGGCGTGCCGTCGGGGAGCGCGGACCTGGTGCTCAGCAATCCGCCGTTCCACTCCCACCAGGCCACCACCGACGCGGTCGCCCGGCGCATGTTCAAGGACGCCCGGCGGGTGCTGCGGCCTGGGGGCGAGCTGTGGATCGTGGGCAACCGGCACCTGGGGTACCACGTGAAGCTGCGGCGGATCTTCGGCAACGCGGAACTGGTCGCCTCCGACCCGAAGTTCGTGGTGCTGCGGGCGGTTCGACGCGGCTGAGGAGCGGTCCCCCGCCGTCCGGGCCGGTGGTTCCGGTCAGCCGCCGGTGACCGCGGCGGTGGCCTCGTCGGCGGCGTCCGCGGTGGCGTCCGCGCCGCGGACCACCTCCAGGAAGCGCACCACCGTGTCGGCCATGGCCTCCCGGGCGGGGGCGAGGTAGCGGCGGGGGTCGACCTGCTCGGGGTGCCCGGTCAGGTGGGCGCGCACCGCGCCGGTCAGGGCCACGTTGAGGGCGGTGCCGACGTTGACCTTGCCGATGCCCCCGGCGACCGCGGCCGCCAGTTCCGCGTCGGGGACGCCGGAGGAGCCGTGCAGCACCAGGGGGACGTCGACCGCCGCGGCGAGCCGGGCCAGCAGGGCGTGGTCGAGGGCGGCGGTGCGGCCGGTCATGGCGTGCACGCTGCCGATCGCCACGGCCAGGGCGTCGACCGCGCACTCGGCGACGAAGGCCCGGGCGTCCAGCGGGTCGGTGCGGGCGCCGGGCGCGTGGGCGTCCAGCGCGGGCATCCCGTCCTTGCCGCCCACCTGCCCCAACTCGGCCTCGATCCACAGCCCTTGGGAGTGCGCCCAGCGCGCGGCCGCGCGGGTGGCGGCGAGGTTCTCGGCGTGCGGAAGCCGGGAGGCGTCGTACATCACGGAGCTGAAGCCGGCCTCCGCCGCGGAGCGCAGCAGGTCCTCCCGGGTGACGTGGTCCAGGTGCAGCCCCACCGGCACGCCCGCCCCTTCGGCCGACGCCGCGGCGGCCCGGGCCAGCGGCAGCAGGCGGCCGCCGTGGAAGGCCACCGCGTTCTCGCTGACCTGCAGGATCACCGGCGCGGCGGCCCGCTCGGCGCCCTCGATCACCGCCTCGACGTGTTCCAGGGTGATGACGTTGAAGGCGGCGACGGCCCGGCGCGCGGCGGCGGCCTCCGTCACCAGGTCGCCGGAGGGGACGAGGGGCACGGCTCTCCTTCAGGCAGGGGTCTCGGCCAGGATCACCGAGCGGGTGAGGTGACGGGGACTGTCCGGGTCGAGTCCGCGGGCGGCGGCCACGGCCACGGCCAGCCGCTGGGCGCGGACCAGTTCGGCGAGCGGGTCCAGTCCGCCGTCGATCCAGAGGGCGCCGGTGGCGCGCACCTGGTCGGCCAGCCCCTCCGGGGCCTCGCCCAGCATCAAGGTGGCGGTGGAGCGGGTGGAGACGCTGATCGGGCCGTGCCGGTACTCCATGGCCGGGTACGCCTCGGTCCAGGAGAGGGACGCCTCGCGCATCTTCAGCGCCGCCTCGTTGGCCAGGCCGACCGTCCATCCCCGGCCGAGGAAGGTGAACTGCCTGCACGCCACGAGTTCTTCGGGCAGCGGGGCGGCGATCGCCGCGCGCGCGTCGGCGACGGCGGCGCGCGGGTGCAGTCCGAGGTGGGCGCGGAGCAGGGTGAGCGCCGTGGTGGCGAACCGCGTCTGGACCACGGACCGTTCGTCGGCGTAGGCGAGGACGGCGACCCGGTCGGCGGCCTCCATGACGGGGGTGTCCGGGTCCGCGGTGATCGCGGCCGTGGGGACGCCCTCGGCGCGCAGGCGGGCCAGCAGGTCGAGGACCTCGGTGGTGGTGCCGGACCGGGTGAGGGCGAGGACCCGGTCGTAGCGGCGGCCGTACGGGAACTCGGAGGCGGCGAAGGCGTCGGTCTCTCCCTGGCCGGACCCTTCCCGCAGCGCGGCGGCGGCCTGCGCCATGAACCACGAGGTGCCGCAGCCCACGATCGCGACCCTCTCCCCCGGGGCCGGGAGGGCCGCACGGTGTTCCGGCGCCTCGTCCGCCGCCTGCTGCCAGCACTCGGGCTGGCTGGTCAACTCGTCTTCGACGTAGGTCACTTCCGCATCCCTCCACGGCGAGGCACGTTCGGGTGCACCATACAGCCGCTTGGCCCAGAATCGGGGCATGGAGATGATCGAGTATGTCGAAGCGCTGCGCCGTGAGGGCGAGTTGATGCTGAAGGCCGCGACGGAGGCCGGAACGGACGCGCCCGTGCCGTCGTGCCCGGGGTGGCGGGTGCGCGATCTGGTGCGGCACACCGGAGCGGTGCACCGCTGGGCCGCCGCGTTCGTGGCGCAGGGGATCACCTCGCCCCGGCAGCCGGACGGTCCGCCGGACCTGGACGGCGCCGACCTTCTCGCCTGGTTCGCCGACGGGCACCGGGAGTTGACGGCCACGCTGGCCTCGGCCGATCCGGCGGAGACGGACTGCTGGCACTTCCTGCCCGCCCCGTCGCCCGCGGTGTTCTGGGCGCGCCGTCAGGCGCACGAGACGGCGACGCACCGGATCGACGCCGAGCTCGCGCGCGGCGGTGAACCGACCGGTACGGAACCGGAGTTCGCGGTCGACGGGATCGAGGAGCTGCTGTCCGGTTTCCATGGCCGCCGCTCCAGCAAGGTGCGCTCGCCGCGACCGCGGGTGCTGCGGGTACGGGCCACCGACGTGGCGGGGGCGGTGTGGACGGTGCGGATATCCGAGGAACCGCCCGTGACGGTGCGGGGAGAGGGCGAGGGCGACGGCCTCGGCGATGCCGGGGGCAGGGGCGGGGCCGGGGACGGGGGCTCTGCGGCCCTCTGTGAGGTCTCCGGAACGGCGGCACAGCTGTACGCCGCCCTGTGGAACCGCGCTCCGTTCCCCTCGGTCAGCGGCGACCAGGAGACGGCGGCGCTGTGGCGGGAGACCTCCCCGATCGGCTGACCGTGCCGGGCGGCGCCGCACGGTGCCGCCCGGCGTCGGCCCTCGTGCGCGGGGACCGGGCGGGCGCGGTGTCAGGCGTCCGGGGTGGCGCCTGGGAAGGCGATGCCCACCTCGTGGGCGAGCCGAGCGGCCGCGTGGCGGAAGAAGACCGCGCGGTCCTCGACGACCCGGTGGAACTGGCCGAACAACTCGAAGCCGATCAGGCCGAACAGCTCCGCCCAGGCCGCCACCAGCGCCACCACGGTTTCCGAGGGCAGGTCGGGCGCCAGGTCGGCGGTCATCCGCACGGCCTCGGGGCGCAGCCCCTCCGGGAGCGGCGTGCGGGACAGCCCGGCGGGCCCCCGGTGGGCGTCGCGGGCGATGCCGATGAGCAGCAGCCCGACCCGCGAGGCGGCCGGCACGGTCGTCTGCGGCGCACGGTAGCCGGGGACCGGGGTGCCGTAGATCAGCGCGTATTCGTGCGGGTGGGCGAGGGCCCACCCGCGCACCGCCTCGCAGACGGCGGTCCACCGGACCAGCGGTGGCGCGTCCGGGGCCGCGGCCGCCTTCGCCTCGGCGGCCTCGGCGGCGGCGCCGAGCGAGTCGTAGGCGTCGACGATCAGGGCGGTGAGGAGGTCGTCACGGCTCGGGAAGTAGCGGTAGACGGCCGAGGAGGCCATCCCCAGCTCCCGGGCGACCGCCCGGAGGGAGAGCTTGGCCGCCCCTTCATCGGCGAGCTGCCGTCGCGCCTCGTCCTTGATGGCGGCGGTGATCTCTCGGCGGGCACGCGCCCGTACGCCTTCGGTTGCGCTCATGATCCGAGTGTGCCACGGAACGAGAGCGGTGCACACGTTGGTGATCGGCGCACATAAACGAGAGCGTCGCTCAAAAACGCGAGCACCGATCTTGCTTTGACACACCGATCCGGCGCACACTGTTCTCAAGCGAGAGCACCGCTCTCTTTTCCCGGAGGGGCACCCCATGCAGAACGCCGACCAGCGGACGCCGAGAACCAGGACCAGGACCGGGACCGGGACCGGGACCACGCCCTACTACCTGAAGGCGGGCCCCTTCGCCGCGCGCCTCAACTCCGTCGTCGGCTGGCTCGCCCGGCACGGCGTCAGCCTGATGGGCAGCGCCGAACTCTCCGTGCGGGGCCGGAAGAGCGGGGCCATGCAGCGGATCCCGGTCAACCCGTACCGGCACGACGGCGAGCAGTACCTGGTCTCGGCCCGCGGCCACTCGCAGTGGGTGCGCAACATGCGCGCGGCCGGCGGTGGGGAGCTGCGGGTCGGCCGGAAGGTCCGCCGGTTCACCGCCACCGAGTTGTCCGACGACCGGAAGGTCGCAATCCTGCGGGGCTACCTCGACAAGTGGGGCTGGGAGGTCAACCAGTACTTCCAGGGGGTCACCGCCCACTCCACCGACGAGGAACTGCTCGCGGCCGCCCCCGACCACCCCGTCTTCCGCCTCACGGTCACCTCCTGAGGCCTGCACCCGGTCACCGCCGCACGGCCGCCCCTCACCGTTCCAGGGCCACCAGCACCCGCTGCGCCAGGGGGTGGGAGCGGACGATCTCCGCGAGCGTGGTCGCCCCGCGGGTGATGTCGGAGAAGGCGCGCCAAGCGGGCCGGAACCCGGTGAGCCCGGCGTGGAACATTCCGGGCCTGCGCTCGAAGACGGCCAGCAGCTTCCGTCCGACGCTCATCTCGACACCCAGCCCGGACTTGACCGCGAAGGCGTAGTTGAGGGATTCGCGCCGCACGTCCACGGCGTCGTAGGCGTCGGCGATCCGTACCGCCCATTCGCCGGCCAGCCGTCCGGAGCGCAGCGCGTAGGAGATGCCCTCGCGGGTCCAGGGTTCCAGCAGCCCGGCGGCGTCGCCGCAGACGAGCACCCGGCCGCGGGAGAGCGGGGAGTCGTCGGTGCGGCAGCGGGTGAGGTGGCCGGAGGAGACGGAGGGTTCGAAGCCGGCCAGGCCGAGGCGGCCGATGAACTCCTCCAGGTAGCGCTTGGTCGCGGCGCCCTCGCCGCGGGCGCAGATTACGCCGACCGTGAGGGTGTCGCCCTTGGGGAACACCCAGCCGTAACTGCCGGGAAGGGGGCCCCAGTCGATCAGGACGCGTCCCTTCCAGTCCTCGGCGACGGTGTCGGGCACCGGGATCTCGGCCTCCAGGCCGAGGTCCACCTGACCGACCTTGACGCCGACGTGGGCCCCCGTCCGTCCGGCGCTGCCGTCCGCGCCGACCACCGCGCGGGCCAGCAGGGTCTCACCGCCCTGGAGCACCACGGCCACCGTTCGGCGGTCGGGCACGGTCGGACCGTGCTGCTCCAGGCGGGAGACCGTGACGCCGGTGCGCAGTTCGGCGCCCGCCTTCTGCGCGCTCTCGACCAGCCGGTTGTCGAACTCGGCGCGGTTGACGAGCCCGAAGAGCATGCGGCGGGACCGGCGGGTGCGGGTGAAGCGGCCGTTGTGGGAGAAGGTCACGGCCTTCACCCGGTCCTGGAACGGCACGTCGAAGCCGGGCGGCATGGAGTCCCGGGACGGGCCGATGATGCCGCCTCCGCAGGTCTTGTAACGGGGCAGTTCGGCCTTCTCCAGCAGCAGGACGCTCCGCCCGGCGACCGCCGCGGCGTAGGCGGCGGAGGCTCCCGCCGGGCCCGCGCCCACCACGACGACGTCCCAGACGCGCCGCTCGTCGGCGGGCGGCCCCGCCGGGTCCTCCGCCCCTCCGGGCATCCCGGCCGCGCCCGCGCCCCGCCCGCCGTTCTCCTCCAGCCCGCCGTTCTCCTCCTGCCCGCCGTTCTCCTCCAGCCCGCCGTTGTCGCCGTTGTCGCCGTTGCCGCCGCTCACGATCGTCACCGCTCCCGATCACCGTCACGATGCCTGCCGAACCGTCCCCGGCATACTACGGCGGCGATCGTCGCAGGCCACTGTGGGAGTATCGACGCTGCGGACCGCGGAACCAGACGCCCCGTCCGCGCCCCCGCGAGCGGGCCACGTCCTGCGAGGACCGCGGCGCGGGGCCTGTCCGTCCGGATCCGGAGGGACAGGGCTGACGTCAGTCCCGAGACCTTACGAGGAGCCCCGCCCATGTCGTCGAACCCGGTCGCCGCGACCGTCGCCTCGCTGATGCCGAGGGCGAAGGAGGAACTCGCCGAGCTGGTCGCCTTCAAGTCGGTCGCCGACTTCGAGCAGTTCCCGCGCGGCGAGAGCGAGGGCGCCGCGAACTGGGTGGCCGACGCTCTGCGCGCCGAGGGCTTCGAGGACGTCGCGCTGCTCGACACCCCGGACGGCACGCAGTCCGTGTACGGCTGCCTGCCCGGGCCCGAGGGCTCCCGGACCGTCCTCCTCTACGCGCACTACGACGTGCAGCCCCCGCTGGACGAGGCGGCCTGGGTAACCCCGCCGTTCGAGCTGACGGAGCGTGACGGTCGCTGGTACGGGCGCGGCGCGGCCGACTGCAAGGGCGGCGTGATCATGCACCTGCTGGCGCTGCGCGCGCTGAAGGCGAACGGCGGGGTGCCGGTCACCGTGAAGGTGATCGCGGAGGGTTCCGAGGAGCAGGGCACCGGCGGTCTGGAGCGGTACGCCGAGCAGCACCCCGAACTGCTGGCCGCCGACGCCGTCGTGATCGGCGACTCGGGCAACTTCCGGGTGGGTCTGCCCACCGTGACGACCACGCTGCGCGGCATGACGCTGGTGCGGATCCAGGTGGACACCCTGCAGGGCAACCTGCACTCGGGCCAGTTCGGCGGCGCCGCGCCGGACGCGCTGGCGGCGCTGATCCGCGTCCTGGACTCGCTGCGCGCCGAGGACGGCTCCACGACGGTGGACGGCCTGTCCGGCGAGGCGGTCTGGGACGGCCTGCAGTACGACGAGGAGCAGTTCCGTGCCGACGCCAAGGTGCTGGACGGTGTGGAGCTGATCGGTTCCGGCACGGTCGCCGACCGGATCTGGTCGCGGCCGGCGGTCACCGTCCTCGGCATCGACTGCCCGCCGGTGGTGGGCGCTACGCCGTCGGTGCAGGCGAGCGCGCGGGCGCTGGTGAGCCTTCGGGTGCCGCCGGGCGTGGACGCCGAGGAGGCCGCCAAGCTCCTGCAGGCGCACCTGGAGAGCCGCACCCCGTGGGGCGCCCGGGTCGCCGTCGACCGGATCGGCCAGGGTCAGCCGTTCCGCGCGGACGCCGGCAGCCCGGCGTACACGGCGATGGCGCGGGCGATGGCCGAGGCGTACCCGGGCCAGGAGATGCAGTTCGCCGGTCAGGGCGGCTCGATCCCGCTCTGCAACACCCTCGGCACGCTCTACCCGGAGGCGGAGATCCTGCTGATCGGCCTCAGCGAGCCGGAGGCGCAGATCCACGCGCCGAACGAGAGCGTGTCGCCCGAGGAGTTGGAGCGGCTGTCGGTCGCCGAGGCCCTGTTCCTGCGGGAGTACGCGGCCGGCTGACGAAGCCCCCGCCGAAGCCTCGCCGACCGGGCGCGCTCCCGGCCGCCCGCCGAAGCCTCGCCGTCCAGCCGACCGGCCGACCAACCAGCCGTCCAGCCGGCCGACCAACCAGCCGACCAGCCGGCCAACCAGCCGACCGGGCGGCCGGCTGGCCGGAGGCCGCCGCGGCCTGCGACCGACCGCCCGGTCTGCCCACGCACCGCCCACCGCCCCCGGTGGGCCCGCGAACGGCCGCCGGCCCGACGACGGCGCGGCAACGGCCCGGCCACGGCCCTCGATCGCCCCGCCGCAACCGGCCCTCGCCCCTCGCGGGACGAGGGCCGGCCCGCCCCAGCGGCGGGAGCGCGGAGCCCGCGGCCACCGGGAACGACGGTCGAAGGGAACGGCGGCGGCCGCCGCCCGAGGTCCGGGTCAGCCCACCGGCTCCCCCGCCTCCAGGTACAGCGCCGAGCCCCTCTCCCGGGCCCGCAGCGCCCAGTGGAGGCGCCGGAACCGCACCGGCGGCAGCATGTCGGCGGCCTCCGCCTCGGTGACGAACCGCCAGCCGCGCAGTTCGGGGCCCGGCAGCAGCACCCGGCCGGCGTCCTCGCCGTCGAGGCGACCGCCGTCGAAGAGGAACCGCAGCCCTCCGTAGCCGGGGGGCTGCGGGGACTCCCAGTCCACCACCAGCAGCCGGGGGTCGCCTGCCAGCCGCAGCCCGGTCTCCTCGGCCACCTCGCGCAACCCCGCCTGCGCGGGCGCCTCGCCCCGCTCGACCACGCCGCCGGGGAACTCCCAGCCGGGCTTGTAGGTGGGGTCGACCAGCAGGAACCGGTCCTGCTGGTCGAAGAGCAGCACGCCGGAGGCCACCGTCTCGGCCTTCGGCTCGGGGGTCTGCACGATGTCGCAGGCGGCGGCCTCCCCGTTGCCCACCGCCCGGGCGATCCGCTCGGCGGTCTGCCGGGGGGTGATCGTGCCGTTGTCCACGGGGTGCGCGTCGGCGGCCAGCCAGGAGCCGAGGGCGGCCCGGTACGGCTCGACGTGGTCGTCCCGCCACTGGCGGATGCGGCGCTCGGTGTCGGGCGGGCCCGCCGGGTCCTCGGCGGCCGCGATCCGCCGCCGGAGAATCGTTTCGGCCGGGGTGAGCAGCACGTGCCGGACCGGAATCCTGCGCGCCGCCAGACCGCCGAAGATCTCGTCGCGGTACTCCTGGCGCAGCAGGGTCATGGGAACGATCAGGGTGCCTCCGAGCTCCGAGAGCATCGCGGCAGCGGTGTCCACCACCAGCCGCCGCCAGATCGGCAGATCCTGGTAATCGTCGACCCCGGCAAGGTGCTTGGGCGGGAGCATGCGGGTCAGCGCGCCCCCGACCACCTCGGGATCGAAGAGCGCGCTGTCGGGCATCAGGTCCAGCAGTTCCCTCGCGGTGCTGGACTTGCCCGCGCCGAACGCGCCGTTGATCCAGACGATCACTGTTCCCCCTCTTCTCCGGATCTTCGTCCTCTCCGGACGACTGTCACGTGCCCGCCCCACACTGCACCGGAAACCAGCCGCAGTTGAGGGGGCAAAAGGGGGTGCACGGGGGGAGCACGGTGGCGGCGGGAGAGCCGGGCGGCGGGCTCCGCCGCCCGGGCGGGGAGGGATCCGGGGGCGGAACGGCCGAGGCGGCGGGGACGAACGTCGGAGGACAGGCCGGACAAGCGTCGGAGGACGGTCGTCAGAGGGCGGGCCACACCCCGGCGTCGGGGGCCGGCAGGGCCTCGAGGGTGTCGAGGGCGCGCAGGTCCTCCAGGCCCTCGAGGTATGCCTCTCCCTCGTGGACGGTGGTGTCGGCGGACGGTCCGAAGATCTCGTGGCGGGCGATGCTGTCGTCGCCGGTGAGCTCCTCCACGGTGGTGTGCACGTCATCGACCGGGCGTTCCAGTTCCTCGCCCTCCGCGTGGGAGGGGGTGACCGCCGCGAGGACGCACCCCGCGGCGAAGGAGGCGATGGCGAGCATGCTGCGCTTCTTCATGCCGCTACAACAGCGCAGCGGGCGCCCGGGTCACCGCGACACGCCCGCGGGACGCCGACTCGGTCGACATCGGTCACGCCCCACCGCGCCGTGCCACCGAAAGCGACACCGACCGACAACCCCGGACGGGACCCCGCCCGCGGCCCCACCGCCCCGGTCACCCCCGAAGCGAGCCCACCGCCCCGGTCGCCCCCAGAGCGAGCCCACCGCCCCGGTCACCCCTGAAGCCGCCCCAGCCCCGCCGCGGCGGCGCCTATCAGGCCGGCGTCGGAGCCGGTCAGGGCCGGGAGGATCCTGAGGTTCCTGGTGAACGACAGCGTCGCGTACTCGGGGAGGGCCGCGCGCAGCGGGGCGAACAGGACCTCGCCGGCCTCGGCCACTCCCCCGCCGACGACCGCGACCTCTATCTCCACCAGCGCCCCCACCGCGGCGATCGCGGCGGCCAGGGCGCGTCCGGCGCGGGCGAAGGAGGCCACCGCCGCCGGGTGCCCGGCCCGTGCCGCCGCGGCCACGGCGACGGCCGACACGTTCTCGCCGGGTCCCGGACGCCAGCCGTTCTCCACCGCCCGCCGGGCGATGACGGGCCCCCGGGCCAGGCCCTCGACGCAGCCGCGGGCGCCGCAGGGGCAGGGGTCGCCGTCGAGGTCGACGCTGATGTGGCCGATGTGGCCGGCGTTGCCGGTGGGACCGGGCCGGACCCGTCCGCCGAGGACCAGGCCGCCTCCCACGCCGGTGGAGACCACCATGCACAGGGCGTCGGAGGCGTCCCGCGCCGCGCCCACCCAGTGCTCGGCGGCCGCGACGGCGGCTCCGTCGCCGATCAGTTCCACCGGCAGCCCGCCGGCCAGCTCCCGCACCCGGTCGCGCAGCGGATAGCCGCGCCAGGCGGGGATGTTGACGGGTGAGACGGTTCCGGCGGCGCGGTCCACCGGGCCCGCGCTGCCGATGCCCACCGCCCGCACGGACGGCCAGAGCGGGGACGTCCGGAGGTCGTCGAGCACCGCGGCCACGGCGGCCATCACGGTCTCGCCGTCCCGGGTCGCGGGGGTGGGACGCCGCGCGCGCAGCAGGATGCGTCCGTCGGTGTCCACCACCGCGCCGGCGATCTTGGTTCCCCCGATGTCCAGGGCGGCCACCGGGCCGGTGGGCGGGAGGGCGGTCGGCGTCGACGTCATGTCCCCTGCTTTCCTGCGATGTCCCTGCCTGACAACGATGTCCAGACTCTATGCTCGTCGCCGCACGTCGCCCCATCCGCCCCTCAGGACAGGACTCAGCGCATCGTGACCCTGACCGACGGCCGTCCGGCCACCCGCTACGGCAGCCGTCCCACGATGAAGGACGTGGCGAGCCGCGCGGGGGTGGGGCTGAAGACGGTGTCGCGGGTGGTGAACGGGGAGCCCGGCGTGACGTCGGAGACCCGCAGGCGGGTGCAGGACGCGATAGAGGCCCTGGGGTTCCGCCGCAACGACAGTGCCCGGGTGCTGCGCAAGGGCCGCACCGCCACCGTGGGGCTGATCCTCGAGGATCTGGCCGACCCCTTCTACGGACCGCTGTCCCGCGCGGTGGAGGAGGTGGCGCGGGCCCACGACACGCTGCTGATCAACGGCTCCAGCGCTCAGGACCCGCTGCGTGAGCGGGAGTTGGCGCTGGCGCTGTGCGCCCGCCGGGTGGACGGCCTGCTGGTGGTCCCGGCGGGGAACGACCACACGTACCTGGAGCCGGAGATGCGCGCCGGGATCGCCACGGTGTTCGTGGACCGTCCGGCCCGCGGCGTCGAGGCCGACACGGTGCTCAGCGACAACCACGGCGGCGCGCGGTCCGGGGTGGCGCACCTGATCGCCCACGGGCACCGGCGGATCGGCTACATCGGGGACGTCGAGGGCATCCACACGGCCGCGGAGCGGCTGCGCGGCTACCGTTCGGCGATGGCGCGGGCCGGGCTGCCGGTGCGGCCCGGCTGGGTGTCCGTCGGGAGCACCGCCCCGGAACGGGTGCGGCGGGAGGCCGAGCGGATGCTGGGCGGTCCCGAGCCGGTGACGGCCCTGCTGACCGGGAACAACCGGGTGACGGTCACGGTGGTCCGGGTGCTCGCCGAGCGGGAGGAAGGCGCCCCTGTCGCCCTGGTCGGCTTCGACGACTTCGAACTGGCCGACCTGCTGCGGCCGGGGGTCACCGTGGTGGCGCAGGACCCGGCGGGCATCGGCCGGGTGGCGGCGCGCCGGCTGTTCGCCCGGCTGGACCAGCCGGGGCTGGTGCCCACCGTGGTGGAGCTGACCACCCGTCTGGTGGCGCGCGGGTCCGGGGAACTGCCGCCGGCCGGCTGAGCCCACGACCCGCCTACCGTGCCGCCCCGGGCCGGGCGTAGGCCTCGATCCGGGCCCGGGTGAGTCCGGTCCGCTCCGTCACCGCGTCCGGGTCGAAGGCCCCGCAGTCGAGGCCGCGCAGCAGGAAGCCGGCCAGGGCGCGTGCGGTGGCGGGTTCGTCGAGGACGTCGCCGGAGGTTCGGGCGGCGTAGCGGGCGAGGCGTTCCGCGGCCCGGTCGAACCCTTCGAGGTGGAAGGCGAAGACGGCGGCGTAGCGGGTGGGGAGGTGGCCGGGGTGCATGTCCCAGCCCTGGTGGTAGGCGCGGGCCAGGGCCCGGCGGGTGAGCCGGTGGTGGAGCCGCCACGCCTCGTGCACCTGCTCGGTGTCGCCCACCGGCAGCACGTTGGTGGAACCGTCGCTGACCCGTACACCGGTGCCGGCGGCGGCCACCTGCATCACGGCCTTGGCGTGGTCGGCCACCGGGTGGTCGCTCGCCTGGTGGGCGGCGGAGACGCCGAGGGCCGCGCTGTAGTCGAAGGTGCCGTAGTGCAGGCCGGTGGCGCGCCCCTCGGCTGCGTGGATCATGCGGGCGACGGTGGCGGCGCCGTCGGGGCCGAGGACGGCCTGGCTGGTCTCCACCTGGATCTCGAAGCCGAGCCGACCGGGCTCGAGGCCGAGTGCCTTCTCGCACTCCTCCAGCAGCCGGACCATGGCGGTCACCTGGTCGGCGGAGGTGACCTTGGGCAGGGTCAGCAGCAGGCTGTCCGGCAGCGGGCCGTGTTCCAGCAGGGTGGTGAGGAAGATGTCCAGGGTGCGGATCCCGCGGCGGCGGACGGGGGCCTCCAGGCACTTCATCCGGATGCCGGCGAACGGGGGTGCGGTGCCGTCGCGCCCGGCCCGGGCGAGCAGGTGCGCGGCCCGGGTGGCGTGCGCGTCCTCCTCGGCGTCGGGGCGCGGGCCGTAGCCGTCCTCGAAGTCGATCCGCAGGTCCTCGACGGGTTCGCGTTCGAGCTTGGCGCGGACCCGGGTGTACACCGGATCGGCGAGGTCGGCGGGCAGGCCGAGGACGGCGGCGAAGGCGGCGGCGTCGGGGGCGTGCCGGTCGAGGGCGGCGAGCGCGCGGTCGCCCCAGTCGCGCGGTGTCCCGGCGGTGAACTCGTCGGCGGGCACGTACACGGTGTGGACGGGCTGCCGGGTGCCGGGGTCGCCGGGGTAGCGGCGCGCCAGGTCGGCGTCGACGGGGGCGAGCAGCGCGTCGAGCCGGTCGTGGACCGCGCCCGGCAGAGAGGTCGGCACGTCCGGGCTCATGCGGGGCGCCCCTTCCGGCCCTCGCGGGCCTTCGGCATCCGTCCCGGCGGGCCGCCGCGACGGGTCGTTTCAACAGTTCGTTGAACTCGCCGGGAGGCTAACCGCCCGTCCGGGGCCGGTCAACAGGGTCTTGGGCGCACCCGGGCGGGGGACGACGCGAGGGGCCCGCGGCCGGTGTTCCGGCCGCGGGCCCCTCGGGTGCCTCGTGGGGTGATCAGGCCTTGCGGGCCTTGATCTCCTCGGTGAGCTGCGGGACGACCTGGAACAGGTCGCCGACGACGCCGTAGTCGGCGAGCTCGAAGATCGGGGCCTCGGCGTCCTTGTTGACGGCCACGATGGTCTTCGAGGTCTGCATGCCGGCGCGGTGCTGGATGGCGCCGGAGATGCCGTTGGCGATGTACAGCTGCGGCGACACGGACTTGCCGGTCTGGCCGACCTGGTTGGTGTGCGGGTACCAGCCGGCGTCGACGGCGGCACGGGACGCGCCCACCGCGGCGCCGAGCTCGTCGGCCAGCGCCTCGATGATCGCGAAGTTCTCGGCGCCGTTCACGCCGCGGCCGCCGGAGACCACGATGGCGGCCTCGGTCAGCTCGGGGCGGCCGGTCGACTCGCGCGGGGTGCGGGAGACGATCTTGGTGCCGGTGGCGAGGGCGGAGAAGGTCACCGAGAGCTCCTCGACCGCGCCGGCGGCCGGGGCGGCCTCGACCGGGGCCGAGTTCGGCTTGACGGTGATGACCGGGGTGCCCTTGGACACGACCGACTTGGTGGTGAAGGAGGCGGCGAACACCGACTGGGTGGCGACCGGGCCGTCGGAGCCGGCCTCGACGTCGATGGCGTCGGTGATGATGCCGGAGCCGATGCGCAGCGCCAGGCGGGCCGCGATCTCCTTGGTGTCGGCGGAGGTGGGCAGCAGCACCGCGGCCAGGGAGCCGCCGGCGGACACAGTGTCGTAGGCGGCCTGGAGGGCGTCGACCTTCGGGACGACCAGGTAGTCGGCGAGCTCGGCGGACTCGTTGGTGAGGACCTTCACCGCGCCGTGCTCGGCGAGCGTGGCGGCGGTGGCCGCGGCGCCGGCGCCCAGGGCGACGGCGACCGGCTCGCCGATGCGGCGGGCGAGGGTCAGCACCTCGAGGGTGGGCTTGCGGACGGCGCCGTCGACGTGGTCGACGTAGACGAGAACTTCAGCCATGGGAATGCTCTCCTGCGGATTGCGAAGTCTGAGGGGCGGTCAGCTGGGGCGGGATCAGATGAACTTCTGGCCCGCGAGGAACTCGGCGAGCTGCTTGCCGCCCTCGCCCTCGTCCTTGACGATCGTGCCGGCGGTGCGGGCCGGACGCTCGGTGGCGGACTCGACCTTGGTGAACGCGCCCTCCAGGCCGACCTCCTCGGCCTCGATGTCGAGGTCGGAGAGGTCCCAGGACTCCACCGGCTTCTTCTTGGCGGCCATGATGCCCTTGAAGGACGGGTAGCGCGCCTCGCCCGACTGGTCGGTGACGGAGACGACGGCCGGGAGGGAGGCCTCGAGCTGCTCGGAGGCGGCGTCGCCGTCGCGGCGACCGGTGACCTTGCCGTCCTCGACCGCGATCTCGGAGAGCAGCGTGACCTGCGGAACGCCCAGGCGCTCGGCGACCAGCGCGGGCACGATGCCCATGGTGCCGTCGGTGGAGGCCATGCCGGAGATGACCACGTCGTAGCCGGCCTTCTCGATCGCCTTGGCGAGCACCAGGGAGGTGCCGATGGCGTCGGTGCCGTGCAGGTCGTCGTCCTCGACGTGGATGGCCTTGTCGGCGCCCATGGACAGCGCCTTGCGCAGGGCGTCCTTGGCGTCCTCGGGGCCGACCGTGAGCACGGTGACCTCGGCGTCGTCGGCGTTCTCAGAGATCTGGAGCGCCTGCTCGACGGCGTACTCGTCGAGCTCCGACAGCAGACCGTCGACGTCGTCGCGGTCGACGGTCAGGTCGTCGGCGAAGTGCCGGTCGCCGGTGGCGTCGGGCACGTACTTAACGGTGACAACGATCCTCAAGCTCACGCCGGCTCTCCTACTGCATCGTCATGTCGGGCTGCTTCCTGCCACGCAGCATATGCGTCCGAAGCCGCCACTTCCGTCCGGGGAGTGTCTGTCCCCCGACGAATAAATTACTCGCCAGTAGTACACCCGGTCACGCCAGACTAAGCAAGCGCTTTGCAGTGTGACCTGCGTAACGCTCCGTAACGACCGGTCGGTCAGTTCCGCGGGTCCACGTCGCGGAGACCGCCGTACCGGCCCTGGTGGTAGAGCAGCGGACCGCCCTCGCCGGCCGGGTCCCCGGCCGTCACCTCCGCCACCACCACCCGGTGGTCCCCCGCGGGCACGCGCGCGACCGGGCGGCAGACCAGCCAGGCGACGACGTCGTCGAGCAGCGGTACCCCGCCGGGGCCCTCGCGCCAGGCGGTCGGCGGGGCGAACCGGTCGGCGCCGCTGCGGGCGAAGGTCGCCGCGAGGCCGGCCTGGTGCTCGCCGAGTATGTGGACGCCGACGTACTCCGCCCGGGCGACGGCCGGCCAGCAGGAGGAGCGCTCACTGATGCCGAACGAGACCAGGGCGGGTTCCGCGGAGACGGAGGTGAGGGAGGTGGCCGTGAAGCCGTGGGGGCGGCCCTGGTGACCGGCGGTGATCACCGCCACTCCCGCGGCGTGCCGCCGGAAGACGGAACGCAGCAGCTCGGAGGGCCCGGCGCCCGGGGGTGTCGAGTGCCCGCCGTTCACCGGCCGCGCCGTCGTGGACCGGACCGTCATGGATTCGACCGTCACCGGGCCGTCCTTCCTCATGTCGCCTCTCCGAGGGATATCGCCTCTCCGAGAGCGGCGATCACATCGGCCTTGCGGGGCACTCCGGCGGCCCGGCGCACCACGCGGCGACGCGCGTCGAGCACCAGCGTGGTCGGAGTGGCCTCGATCTCCAGCGCGCGGACCAGCACCAGGTGCGCCTCCGCGTCGACCTCCACATGGGTCACGCCGGGCACCATCGCGGCCACCTCGGCGAGCACCCGCCGGGTCGCGCGGCAGGGCGCGCAGAAGGCGGTGGAGAACTGCAGCAGCGTCGCCCGCTCCCCCACCCGGCCGCCGAGCACGTCGGCGTCGAGCACATCGGCGTCGGGTACATCAGGATCGAGCACGTCGGCGTCGATCCGTGGCCCGTCGTGGCGCCCGCTCACCCGCACTCCTCCGCTCCGCCGCCTTCGCGGCGTCACCCATCATGGCCTGTCGGTAACTCCCAGCGGTGGGCGGGGGGTGAAGATTCCCCGGTCAGGGGCCCTTTCGGGCGACGTGACGAGGATCTCCTCCACGTCGGGCACTTCGTCTGGTCGTTTACCCGTTCTTGGGGCACGATCTCTACGCGTCCGTAAGTTACGGCCGCGTAGGTTGCTTCGGCCAGGAGTGGTAACCCTTTCCCTGGCAGTCACACAGAGAAGGGGGCTCGTCCCACCCATGGCAGAGCTCGTCTACCGTCCCGTCATCGGCCTCGCCCTGTCACTGTTCAAGGCGTGGGACCTGAAGATCGACCTTCGGGGCGCGGAGAACATACCCCGGTCGGGCGGCGCGGTACTGGCCAGCAACCACATCAGCTACCTGGACTTCATCTTCGACGGGTACGCCGCCCGTCCGAGCAAGCGGCTGGTGCGGTTCATGGCCAAGGACTCGGTCTTCCGCCACAAGGTGTCCGGCCCCCTGATGCGCGGCATGCGGCACATCCCGGTGGACCGCCGCAAAGGGGAGGCGGCCTACGCGCACGCGCTCGACTCGCTGCGCTCGGGCGAGGTGGTCGGCATCTTCCCCGAGGCCACGATCTCCCAGTCGTTCTGCCTGAAGGAGTTCAAGTCGGGCGCCGCGCGCCTGGCCCAGGAGTCCGGCGTGCCCCTGATCCCGATGGCGCTGTGGGGCACCCAGCGGCTGTGGACCAAGGGCCGCAAGCGCGACTTCAGCCGGAGCCACACGCCGGTCACCATCCGGGTCGGCAAGCCGATCGACACGGCCGGGGCGTCCACCGAGGAGCTCACCGGGCGCCTGAAGAGCCGTGTGCAGGAGCTTCTGGACGACGCCCGGCGCGACTACCCGGACAGCCCCGCCGGAACCGAGGACTCCTGGTGGCTGCCGGCCCACCTCGGCGGCACCGCCCCCACGCCCGAGGAGGTCGCCCGCCGCGAGGAGCGCTGACCGGCGCTCCCGGCGGGCACCCCTCCGCCGCCGCTGCCCGCGTCACAGGTCCGCGGGCAGCGTCCGCCACAGCTCGGCCCGGTCGCGCGCACCGCGCAGCGCCGCGAGCACCGCGGGGTGCGGCTCGGCGTGCAGTTCGGGGTGGTCCCGCTCGCCCCGCGTGACGTCCACCGGGAACGCCAGCCGCTCCCCCGCCAGCGAGAACCGCGCGTCGACCCCCGGCTTGTTGCCCCGGGGGTCCTGGCGGTGCCAGGCGCCGTGGAAGCGGACGGCGACCAGTCCGTGCACCACGAAGCCGCCACGGTCGTCCTCCAGGCGCTGGTAGCAGAGCGCGGTGGGGATGTCCTCGGCCCGCAGCAGGGCGGCCAGGGCGTGGGCCTTGGCGTAGCAGATGCCGGTGCGCAGCCGGATCACGTCGGAGGCGCGCCAGGTGACGCGCGGGTCGTCCGCGTCGTGGGAGTGGGGGATCTCGTCCCGGACGAAGGCGAAGGCCGCGCGCGCATAGTCATACGAATCCAGGGCCGTCGACGCGAGGCGGGCGGCACTCTCGCGGACCACCGGATGCTCGTGGTCGATCACCTCGGACGCGGCCAGATACGCGGACAGATCAGGGCTCTGCTGGATGGTCTCCATGCCTCGTGATCATAGGAATGCGACCGTCTGCGGTCAATCAGTTTGCAGACAGTCGCATACCTATGCAGTGATGTCGGGTGCCGTAGGCCGTGGTGCCGGTCGGCCTAGCGGGCCGCCATCTCCTCCTTGAGCGCGGCGACGAACGCGTCGACGTCGTCCGCCGTGGTGTCGTACGCGCACATCCAGCGCACGTCACCGGCCGCCTCGTCCCAGAAGTAGAACCGGAAGCGCTTCTGCAGCCGCTCCGTCACGGCGTGCGGGAGGCGGGCGAAGACGGCGTTGGACTGCACCGGGTACAGGATCTCGACGCCGTCCACGGCCCGGGCGCCCTCGGCGAGCCGCTGGGCCATCTCGTTGGCCTGCCGGGCGTTGCGCAGCCACAGGTCCTTGGCGAGCAGCGCCTCGAGCTGCACGGAGACGAAGCGCATCTTGGAGGCCAGCTGCATGGAGGTCTTGCGCAGGTGCTTCATCCGGCGCACCCGCTCGGGGTTGATCACCACCACGGCCTCGCCGTACATGGCGCCGTTCTTGGTGCCGCCGAGCGAGAGCAGGTCGACGCCGGCGGCGTTGGTGAAGGCCCGCATGGGCACGTCCAGCGAGGCCGCCGCGTTGGCGAGGCGGGAGCCGTCGAGGTGGACCGTCATGCCGTGCGCGTGGGCGTGGTCGCAGATCGCGCGGATCTCGCCCGGCGTGTAGACGGTGCCGAGCTCGGTCGACTGGGTGATCGACACGACCTGCGGCATCGCCCGGTGCTCGTCGTCGAAGCCGAACGCCTGGCGGTCGATCAGCTCGGGGGTGAGCTTGCCGTCGGGGGTCGGCACGGTGAGCAGCTTGATGCCGGCCACCTGCTCCGGCGCGCCGCCCTCGTCGGTGTTGATGTGGGCGCTCTCCGCGCAGATCACCGCGCCCCAGCGGTCGGTGACCGCCTGGAGCGCCACCACGTTGGCGCCCGTGCCGTTGAAGACGGGGTAGGCCTCGGCGGTGGCGCCGAAGTGGCCGCGCACCACCTGCTGCAGGTGCTCCGTGTAGACGTCCTCGCCGTACGCGACCTGGTGCCCGCCGTTGGCCAGGGCCAGGGCGGCGAGCACCTCGGGGTGGACCCCCGCGTAGTTGTCGCTGGCGAAGCCGCTGACCGACGGGTCGTGACGACGGCGCGCGTCGGTCTTCGGCGGATTCACGGCTTCTCGGTCAGCCACAGACGGTTTCCGTTCACTTCACTGGCGGGCTTGTCCCAGACTCCGGCGATGGCCTCGGCCAGGTCCTCGACGTCGGTGAAGCCCGCGAACTTCGCGTTCGGGCGCTCGGCGCGCATGGCGTCGTGCACCAGTGCCTTCACCACCAGGATCGCAGCCGCGGCGGCGGGGCCGTCCTCGCCCCCCTCCTTGCGGAAGGCGTCCGCGAGGGCGAGCGTCCACGCCTCAGCGGCGGCCTTGGCGGCGCCGTAGGCGGCGTTGCCCGCGGTGGGCCTGGTGGCGCCGGCGGCGCTGATGAGCACGAACCGGCCGCGGTCGCTGCGCACCAGGGCGTCGTGGAAGGCCAGGGAGGTGTGCTGCACCGTGCGGATCAGCAGTTTCTCCAGCAGCTCCCAGTCACCCAGGTCGGTGCCGGCGAAGGAGGCGCTGCCGCGCCAGCCGCCGACCAGGTGGACCATGCCGTCGATCCGGCCGAACTCCTTCTCGGTCTCGGCGGCCCAGGCGCGCGCCGCGTCCAGGTCCAGCAGGTCGACCGGCTCGCCGGTGACCGTGGCCCCGCCGTGCGCGTAGCGGGCCGCGTCGACGGCCTCCGCCAGGCGCTCGGGGTCGTTGTCCGAGGCGACGACGATCGCGCCGGCCTCCGCCAGGCGCAGCAGTGTCGCCCGCCCGGCGGCGCCTCCCGCGCCCGCCACCGCGACGACCGCCCCCTCGAGCGCTCCGTTTCCGTTCCCCATCGCTCTCGCCTCCTCGGCGTTCTCGCTCGATCGTCCGGCCGTTGCCCGGGCCGGGTCGCGGTGTGACCGCGTCCGCTACGCGGCGGCGGGCAGGTCGCCGGCCTCGACGCGGATCCCCTTGGTGGAGGCGATCACGTTCTTCAGCTTCTTGGCGAGCGCCTCGTAGAACATGCTGAGCGGAAACTCGTCCGGCAGCACGTCGTCCACCAGCTTGCGCGGGGGCTGCGTGAGGTCCAGGGCGTCGGGGCCCTTGGCCCAGCGGGAGCCGGGGTGCGGCGACAGGTAGGTGGAGACCAGCTCGTAGCCGGCGAACCAGTGGACCAGCTTGGGCCGGTCGATGCCGTCGCGGTAGAGCGTCTCGATCTCGGCGCAGAGCTGGTTGGTGATCTCGGGGGCGCGCCGCCAGTCGATGTGCAGCTTGTTGTCGGTCCAGCGGACGACGTCGTGCTTGTGCAGGTAGGCGAAGAGCAGCTGACCGCCGAGGCCGTCGTAGTTGCGGGTGCGCTCGCCGGTGACGGGGAAGCGGAACATGCGGTCGAAGAGGACCGCCATCTGCACGTCGCGGGCCTGCGGGACGCCCTCGGCCTCCAGCTTCACGGCCTCCTTGAAGGCGGTGAGGTCGCAGCGCAGCTCCTCCAGGCCGTACATCCAGAACGGCTGGCGCTGCTTGATCATGAACGGGTCGAACGGCAGGTCGCCGTGGCTGTGCGTGCGGTCGTGGACGAGGTCCCACAGCACGAAGGCGTCCTGGCAGCGCTGCTGGTCGTGGACCATCGCGGCGACGTCCTCGGGCAGTTCCAGGCCGAGGATGTCCACGGCGGCCTCGGTGACGCGGCGGAAGCGGGCGGCCTCGCGGTCGCAGAAGATGCCGCCCCAGGTGAAGCGCTCGGGGGCCTCGCGGACGGCGACGGTCTCCGGGAAGAGGACGGCCGAGTTGGTGTCGTAGCCGGAGGTGAAGTCCTCGAAGGTGATGGCGCAGAAGAGCGGGTTGTCGTACCGGGTCCGCTCCAGCTCGGCCAGCCAGTCGGGCCAGACCATGCGGAGCACGACGGCCTCGAGGTTGCGGTCCGGGTTGCCGTTCTGCGTGTACATCGGGAAGACGACCAGGTGCTGGAGTCCGTCCTCACGGCGCGCGGCCGGCTGGAACGCCAGCAGCGAGTCCAGGAAGTCCGGCACGCCGAAGCCGTCGTCGGCCCAGCGGCGCAGGTCCTTCACCAGAACCTCGTGGTACTCGGTGTCGTGCGGGAGCAGCGGCGCCAGGGCGGTGACGGCGTCCGTCACCTCGGCGACGGCCCGCTCCGCCTCGGCGCGGGCGGGCGCGCCGTCGGCGGTGAGGTCGATGGACCCGTCCTTGCTCTGCCAGGGGCGGATGCGCTCGACCGCGCCCTTGAGCGCGGGCCACGCCGGGTGGTCCACCACACGCGCCCCGGGAGCCTGGTGCTGCCCCTGAGTGCCCACCTGCACAAGAACCTCCGTCATCTCTCACCCTCCACGGGAGTACCTCGGGTGGACTCACCGTATGCACCATCTTCTTTTTCAGCAAGAGGGGATCTTGGGAAAACTTGTTGCGCAGGGCCCTTTTCGGCGGGGATTTTCCTGTCAAGGGGCTGTGCGGGTGACACGGCGGGAGGGCTGCGGGGCGCACGGCGGCGCCTAGGCTGCGGGCGGACAGACACACGCGCACGGGAGCGAGAAGATCGTGGACTTCCTGACCATCGGCCACCGCGGACTCATGGGCGTCGAGCCGGAGAACACGCTGCGGTCGTTCGTCGCGGCCGAGAAGGCCGGGCTCGACCTGATCGAGCTGGACCTGCATCTCAGCAAGGACGGGGCGCTGGTGGTCATGCACGACGCCACCGTCGACCGCACCACCGACGGCACGGGCCCGATCGTGGAGCGGACCCTGGCCGAACTGCGCACGCTGGACGCCGGGTCGGGCGAGCGGATCCCCGTGTTCGAAGAGGTGCTGGACGCGGTGACGGCGCCGCTGCAGGCCGAGATCAAGGACGTCGCGGCCGCCCAGCGGCTGGCCGAGGTGATGGTCGGGCGCGATCTGACGGAACGGGTGGAGGTCATCTCGTTCCACGCCGAGGCGATCGAGGAGATCGCCCGCCTCGTGCCGGGGGTGCGGACGGCGCTGGTGGCGAGCCGCTACGACGCGGAGGTCGTCGACCGGGCGGTCCGGGCCGGGGCCCGGACCATGTCCCTGAACATCCGCCGGCTCACCTTGGAGACGGTGGAGCGGGCCCGGCGGGAGAACCTCCGCGTCCTGGCCTGGACGGTCAACACCCCGGAGCAGTTGCGCCTCGCGCACGCGTTCGGGCTCGACGGGGTGGTCACCGACCGACCGGAGATCAAGCGGGGCTGACGCCCGGGGCGGGGAGCTCCTTCACCAGCAGCTCGAACTCCAGGTCCGCGCGGCGGGGGACTCCGAACCGCTCGTCGCCGTACGGGAAGGGGCTGGTCCGCCCGGTGCGGCGGTAGCCGCGGCGCTCGTACCAGGCGATCAGCTCCTCCCGTACCGAGATCACCGTCATGTGCATCTCGGTGACGCCCCAGGTCGCACGGACGAACCGCTCGGCCTCGGTGAGGACGGCCCGGCCCAGCCCTCCGCCCTGGAGGCCGGGGCGGACCGCGAACATGCCGAAGTAGGCGTGCGCACCGCGGTGTTCGAGCTGGCAGCAGGCGACGGTCACGCCGTCGCGTTCGGCGACCAGCACCCGTCCCGAGGGGTCGGCGACGATCTCGCGGACCGCCTCGGGGTCGGTGCGCTGCCCGTCGAGGAGGTCGGCCTCGGTGGTCCATCCGGCGCGGCTGGCGTCCCCGCGGTAGGCGGACTGGACGAGCTCGACCAGGGCGTCGACGTCCTCGGCGGTGGCCTCGCGGAAGACCAGGGTGGGGGCCGGGCTGTCGGTGGGGTGCATGTTCTCTCCGGTGTCTAGGCTGCGGCCATGGTGCACGTACTGAGCAGCAGGACGTTGATCCGCCCCCTCGATCCGCCGGCCTCCCGCGCGTTCTACGGCGGGCAACTGGGCCTCGCGGTGTACCGGGAGTTCGGCACCGGCGACGAGCGGGGGACGGTGTACTTCCTCGGCGGCGGCTTCCTCGAGCTGTCCGGGCGGCGGGAGCCCGGGGAGCCGGCGGCTCCCGGCGGCGCGGTGCGGCTGTGGCTCCAGGTCGAGGACGCCGCCGCCGCGCGGGACGAGCTGGCGGGGCGCGGCGTGCAGATCGTCCGCGAGCCGGTGCGCGAGCCGTGGGGGCTGATCGAGATGTGGATCGCCGACCCGGACGGCCTGCCGATCGTCCTGGTCGAGATCCCCGCGGACCATCCGCTGCGCCACCGGCCCGGCATCTGAGGTCCCGCACCCTCGCACCCCCTGTCCGCCTCCTCGCGGCGGTCACAGCCGTGGCCGTCACAGCCGTGGCGTTCACAGTCGTGGCGAGAGCCGGCCCTCGAGCTGGGTGAGAAGTTTCCCGAGCAGCCGCGCCAGGTGGTCCCGCTCGTCGGCGCCGAGTCCGGCGAGGACGTCCGCCTCGAAGGACAGCTGCTGCGGCAGCACGGAGTCCACCAGGTCCCGGCCGGCCTCGGTGAGCCGCACCAGCACGACGCGCCGGTCCCTGGCGTCGGTGCGCCGCTCGACGAGCTCGCGCTCGGTGAGCTGCTTGAGCCGCTTGGTGACGGCCGCCCCCGAGGAGAAGGTCTCGCGGGCCAGGTCCCCGGGGGTGAGCTCCCGGCCGGTGCGCCGGAGGGCGCCCAGGAGGTCGAACTCGGGGCGGGTGAGCCCTTCACGTCGCAGGGGCGCGTCCTCGGCCTGGCGCAGGAGCGCCGCGCTGCGGTTGATCCGCCCGATGAGTTCCATCGGGTCGGTGTCCAGCTCGGGGAGGACCTCCCGCCACTGCCGGACCACAGCGGCGACGGTGTCCGCCGCGGTGGCCGGCTCCCCCTCGGGGCGGTTCCCGTTCTCCGTCATGACGTGGCGTCCTCCGTCGTGGTGCCGGGGCGGTGCGACGGTCGCGTGACCGCGGCGGCGGACCCGGGGGCCGGGTGCCGTACCGTCGCCGCGAGCGTACGGTGTCCGGCTCGTTCCTCCCGCGTCACCTCCTCCACCGGGAGGGCACGCCGCCACCATTCGCCGGACGCCGCCTGGGTGGTGCCCCGCAGGGTCACCAGCGCCGCGGCCAGGTCGCGCCGGGCCACGGCCAGGGCGGCCGGGGCGGCGGAGGTCCCGGCGACCAGGGTGTCGGCCCGGTGCCGCGCGGCCTCCGCCCGGCGAAGGGCCTCGGCGACCCGGTCGACGGCCCGCCGGTCGGTGACCACCACGGCCGCCGCCAGACCGACCAGCGCGCCGACCAGGGTGTCGACCGTGCGGTCCAGCACCAGTTCCGGGGTGCTCTGCCAGTGGGCGTACTCGGTGACGAGCAGGGCCATCGGGGTGACGCAGACGCTGCCCAGCCAGTAGTTGCGGGAGATCAGCGCCTCGGCGCCGAAGTTCAGGGCGAGGCAGGTCAGGACGAGCGTCCACCGGTTGAGGTGGGCGACGGGGGCCAGCGCCGCGAAGAGCGCCACCCCGGCCAGGTTGCCGACGACGCGCTGGACGCCGCGGCTCCAGGTCAGCGTGAGGTTGATCTGGAAGAGGGCGGCGGCGGTGACCAGCGCCCAGTAGGGGCGGCCGACGCCCAGGGCCAGCGAGGCCCAGCCGGCCAGCGCGCAGCCCAGCAGCGTGCGCAGGGCGACGGCGCGGAGCGGGGCCAGGCGCTGCCGGAGCGACGGCGCGGAGGCGGCACGTTCGATCTCGACGCCGAGCAGCTCGTCCTCGTCGCCCGCGTCGAGCGCGGGGCCGAAGGTGTCGGGGACGCGGCCGAGGCCGTGCAGCCGGTCCGCCCAGGAGCGCAGCGCCTGCGCGTCACCGGGCGCGGGCGCGGCGAGGACGGCCTCGGCGCGCACCAGCAGCCGGCCCAGGGGGCGGCGCGACGCGGAGCGCCGGCCGGTCATCAGCAGCATCTGCCAGGCGGTCTGCACCGCCCCGGCGGCGTCCGCCCTGGCCTGCGCGTCCGTGTCGACGCCGGAGGTGCCGGCAGGTCGCGGGCCCGGTTCTCCGCCCGGTTCCGCCCGGTCGGCGGTCCCGGCGTACCGGGCGACCTGCCGCAGGGCCTGGACGACGGCCCGGCGCTCGGGGCCGTGCGGGCGGAGCAGGCCGGGGGCCATGCCCACCAGCCAGGCGAAGGCTCCGGCGGCGAGGGCCAGCGCCAGATGGCCGGGCACCTGGCCGAGGGTCTGCGGGACGAAGAGCGCCGCCGAGGAGACGAAGGTGAGGATCACGTTGCCGGGCGGACCCACCCGGGTGGCGTCGCAGAGCACCTTGTGTGCGGCGGCCAGCACCGCTCCCACCGCGACCAGCACCACGCCCGAGGAGGTGAGCGAGGCCGCGGTCAGCGCCACCGCCACACCGGCGACCATGCCGGCCACCAGCCAGGCCAGCGTGCGGGCCCGGGCGGCGTAGGGGCGGTTGTGGGCGTAGAGGGCGCACAGCGATCCGGCCATCGTGTAGACGGCGAGGTCCAGGCGGTCCAGGGCGACCAGCAGCAGGTTCGGCGGCGCGGTGGCCGCCACCACGCTGACGGCGTGCTTGTACCAGATGTCGGCCGGCCTGCCTGGCCGGAGTGCCTGGAGCAGCGGCAGGCGCACCCTGGGACACCTCTCTGTGGACGACGGACGGACGTTTCACTCTTCGAGTCACTCCTGCGAGTCACTCCGCGAGCCACTCCTTCGACCTTAACAGGTGTTTCACTCGTAAATGATCGGAGGCTTCCGTCACGCTCCGCCCGATGCTCCCCGTACGCCCCTCTGCGCCCGTATGCGCGCCGCCCGGGACGGGCATCCCTCGACCGACCGCCGAGGCCGGCGGGGACCTCGGGGGAAGGGGGCGGGAGTGCACGGACCGGCCACGACCGGATGGCTGATGGTCGCCCTGTGCGCGGCGGCGGGCGCCTACTGCGTGCTGCGGATGGGCAGCAGGGTCGAGGAGCAGCGCAGGGCCGCCGGCGGGGAGGCGGTGATGGGCTTCGGCATGGCGGCCATGGCCGTGCCGGCCGCGGCGCTCGGGCCGCCCGGCTGGGTGTGGCCGGTGTACGCGGCGGTGTTCGGCGCGGCGGCGCTGCACGCCCTGTGGGCGGCCCGGAGCAGCGCGCACCACCTGCACCACGCGGTCGGCGCGCTGGCCATGGTCCACATGTCGCTGGCCATGACCGCGGCGCCGGCGGGGCACGCGGGCCACGCGGACGGCGGGGTCACGGGCGTCCCGCTGCTGACGGGGGTTCTGCTGCTGTACTTCGCCGGCTACGTCCTGGTCGCCGGGGCGCGGCTGCTGCCCTCCGGTGCCGTGGCGTCCGCCGGCGGCGGGGTGCGCTGGGGGGACCGGCCGGAGCTGGCCCGGGTGTGCCGGCTGGCGATGGGGATCGCCATGCTGGCCATGCTCCTGACGATGTGACGGGTCGCCGCGCGAGGGCCGGACGCCTCCGCCCGCCGTGTCGTGCGTCACTCGCGGCGCGACCCTGTTCCACGGCGCCGACGGGCCTCCTACGCTGCCACCATGATGGTCCCCGCGGCACTGTTGCTGCTCGGCGTGCTGACCGCCGTCGTCGCTCCCCGTGTCCTCGCGCCGGCCGACGTGGACCGGGAGCCGGTGGTGGCCCTCTGGGTCTGGCAGTGCGTGGTCGCGGCCGTGCTGCTGTCCTTCGCGCTGTCGATGACGCTCAGCGCGGCGGCCGCCTGGCAGGCGGTGCGCGGACACGTCTTCGCTCCCGCGCCCAGCCAGGTGGTCGACGTCTACGCCCTCGAGGGCACAGCCGGGCCCTGGGCGGCGGGGACGGCGCTGGCGCTGGCCGCGGGCGGACTGTGGACGCTCGCCATGCTGGCCCGCGTGGTGGTCCGGGCCCGGTCCCGCCGCCGCCGGGAGCGGGCGGCCCTGCTGGAGCGGGCGCCGCGGCTGCCCGGCGAGGGCGCGGCGGGCGACCGTCTCCTGGTGCTGGAGTCCGACCGCCCGGACGCCTGGTGGCTGCCCGGCCCCACGCCCCGCCTGGTGATCACCACGGCCGCCCTGCGCCGCCTGGGCGAGCGGGAACTGGACGCGGTCCTCGCCCACGAGCAGGGCCACGCCCGGGCGCGTCACGACTGGCTGCTGCACTGCTCCTCCGCGCTGGCGGAGGGGTTCCCTCGGGTGCCGGTCTTCGCGGCGTTCCGCGACGAGATCCACCGCCTGGTGGAACTGGCCGCCGACGACTCCGCCTCCCGCCGCCACGGCCGCCTCGCCGTGGCGCTGGCCCTGGTCGGCCTCAACGAGGACCGCGGGGTCTTCGCCCCGGCCCCGTCCGGCCCGCGGGCCGACGTGCCGCGCCGCGTGGACCGCCTGATCACTCCCCCGCGCCGGCTCAGCCCGGTCCGCCGCCTCGGACTCACGGCCGCGGGCGCGCTGGTCCCGGCCGTTCCGCTGCTCATCGCCTTCGCCCCGGGGCTGGGCGTGCTCCACCTCGACTGACGGCGAACGACGGACGCGACCGACGGCGAACTCGACCGATGGGGAACGGCGAAACGGCGCGAAAGGATGGTTTCAGGGGCCCCCGGTGGGTCACTATCGGCCCCATGCGCCTCTCCTCGCCCGCTCCTCCCCCCGCCACGCCGTCGTCCGGTCCGCACCAGGCGCTCCAGGACGCCGCGCTGCGCGCCGCGGCCCTGCTGGCCCTGTGCTCGCTGGTGCTCCTCGCCCTGGTGGAGGCGTCCTGGCAGCCGCTGATGGCCCTGGACGGTGAGGTGGCCCGCACCACGCACCGCTGGGCGGTCCGGGAGGACGGCGTCACGGCGGTGGCGCGGGTCCTCACCGACTGGTTCTGGGACCCGATCACGCTGCGTGCGCTGACCGTGGCGGTGGCGGTCGGTCTGGTGTGGCGCCGGGGGCAGGGGTGGCCCGCGCTGTGGCTGGTGGCGACGGTGGCCGTCGCGGCCGTGCTGCAGCAGGTGCTCAAGGCGGCGGTCGACCGGCCCCGGCCGGTGTGGTCCGACCCGGTCGACGACGCCCGTTTCGCCGCCTTCCCCTCGGGCCACGCCATGACGGCGACGGTCTGCTGCGGCCTGCTGCTGTGGGTGGTGCGCCGAGAGGGCGTCGGGCCGCGCCGGTGGCGGGCGGCCGTAGCGACCGCCGTGGTGAGTGTGGTGGGGGTGGGGCTGACCCGGGTGTGGCTCGGGGTGCACTGGCTGTCGGACGTGGTGGGCGGCTGGCTGCTCGGAGCGCTGGTGGTGGCGGTGGCCGTCGCGGTGTTCGAGGGGGTGCCGCGCCTGCGGGAGGCCGGAAAGCGCCCCGCGGCGGATGTCCGTCCGGGACTACGCTCTGGCGCATGACCGCCTTCTCGACCGTGCTGTTCGACTTCTCCGGCACGCTGCTGCGCGTGGAGTCCGCCGAGAGCTGGCTGCGCGCCGTGCTGCGGGACACCGGGATCCGCATGACCGAGGAGGAGACCGCCCGCGCCGCGCGGGAGCTCGAGGAGGCGGGCGCGCTGCCCGGCGGCGCCGCGCCCAGGGAACTGCCCGCCGAACTGGCCGGCCTCTGGGAGGACCGCGACCGGACGGCGGAGTCGCACCGGGCCGCCTACACGGCGCTGTCGCGCCGCGTGCGGCTTCCGGATCCCGCGCTCCACGGCGCCCTGTACGACCGCCACATGACGCCCGGCGCCTGGGAGCCCTACCCCGACGCCCTCGAGGTGCTGGGGGAACTGCGCCGCCGGGGCGTGGCCGTGGGCGTGGTGAGCAACATCGGCTGGGACCTGCGCCCGGTGTTCCGGGCCCACGGGCTCGACCCCCAGGTGGACGCGTACGTGCTGTCGTTCGAGCACGGCGTGCAGAAGCCCGATCCGGGGCTGTTCCGCGTCGCCCTGGACACGCTGGGGGCGGACCCGTCACGGACGTTGATGGTGGGCGACGACCGCAGGGCCGACGGGGGCGCCGCGGCGCTCGGCTGCGCGGTGCACTTCGTCGACCATCTCCCGGCCCGGCTGCGGCCGGACGCGTTGCGCGCGGTGCTGTCCCTGGTCCCGGACGGCGACCGCCCCCGGCAGGGGCCGGAGCCGCGGCACCGCGCGTAGACCCGCCCGGGGCGCTCCCCCGCGTCGCCCCGGACGGGCCTACAGGATGGCGCCGGGCCGCCGTCCGGTCAACGGGCCCCGCGGCGCGAGACCCCTGACCCTGTCCTGCCCTGCCGTGCACGTGCCCCGCACCCGCCCCGCACGTGCCCGGGAACGACGTTCCCGCCGTGCGGACGTGCCGCGCGGCGGGAACGGGGGTGGTGCCGGACGGCCCGGGGGCCGCCCGGTACCGGGGTTACTTCCTCTTCTTGTAGTACTCAGGCTGCGTCTGGACGTTGAGCTCGTCCAGGTGAACGCCGTTGGCCTGGTTGGTGCGCGGGTCGTTGAGCTTCAGCACGTCGAAGCCCTTGGCCATGTCGTTCGAGAACAGGTAGCCGTTGTACCAGTACGTCGACCAGGTGCCGCCGCCGGCGCCGTCGGGCAGCGGGCCGCGCTCGAAGAAGGCGATCTCCTTCGGCTTGGCGGAGTTGGTGAAGTCCCAGACGGAGACGCCACCCTGGTACCAGGACTGGACCATGATGTCCTTGCCCTTGACCGGGATGATCGAGCCGTTGTGCGCGACGCAGTTCTCGGTGTCGGCCTGGTGGCGCGGGATCTTGTAGTAGCTCACGAACTTCAGCTCGGCGTTCTTGCCCTTGCCGACGAGGTCGTAGATTCCGTTGGCGCCGCGGTTCGGGCCGATCTCCGCGTTGCAGGTGGCCATGCCGCCGCCGCCGAGCTCGTCGGTGAAGACGACCTTGTCGGCGTCCATGTTGAACGTCGCCGAGTGCCAGAACGCGAAGTTCACGTTGTCCTGGACCTGGTCGATGACCACCGGGTTGGCCGGGTCGGAGATGTCCATCAGGATGCCGTCGCCCATGCAGGCGCCCGCCGCGATCTTCTTCGAGGGGAGCGCGGTGATGTCGTGGCAGCCAGTGGTGCGGGAGACGCCCGGGTTCACGGGGGAGCCGGGGTTGCCGCCGCCGAGGTCGCCCTCACCGGGGAAGAGCACGGGGAAGTTGACGATCTTCGCGGTCTCCGGCGCGTCGGTCGGGACCTTGATGACGGAGATGCCGTCGTGCGGCGGCCGGCAGTCCGGGTAGGCGGCGTTCGGCGAGTACGAGGAAACGTACACGTAGACGTCGTCGCGGTCCGGAACCAGCGTGTGGGTGTGGGAACCGCAGGCGGTCTCGACGGCGGCGACGTAGCGCGGGTTGCGGATGTCGCTGATGTCGAAGATCTTCATGCCCTCCCAGGAGGACTTCTCCGTCACCGGCTGCGTGGTGCTGTTGCAGGAGTCGTCGCTGCGCGACGAGTCGGTGGACAGGAAGAGAAGGTCACCCGAGACCGAGATGTCGTTCTGCGAGCCCGGGCAGAGCACCTGGGCGACGACCTTCGGCTTCTTCGGGTTCTTGATGTCGAAGACCTTGAAGCCGTCGTAGTTGCCGGAGAACGCGTAGTCGCCCTGGAAGGCGAGGTCCGAGTTGGTGCCGGGCAGCAGGTCCTTCGGGGTGTTGCTGACGTGCGTGATGTTGGCGCTGTGGACGATCTCGTCCACGCCGGGTATCTCGCCGCTCTCGATGGCCGCCTCGACCTCGGCCTTGGCGCTGCTGGAGAGCCGCTTCTCCGGGATGTCGCCCGGTCCGGGAACGGCGCCCGCGGGGGCGGCGGTGAGCAGTGCGGCCATCAGACCGGCGGCGGTGGCCGCGATCCCCAGCCTTCTGCGCTGCGTTCGGGGGTTCCGTCTGAGCACTTCGTCCTCCCTCATCGACCCGTACTCGCAACCGAGCGGGCACGGACGCCCCTGAGTATCGTCTGCATCATGCACAGATCAACAGACTGGCAATGCGATTGTCACAAGATTTTTTGATCACGCACCGACAAAACCGTGCTAGGACGGTCGTCTACACACACGAACAACCGTCGAACAACCGTCAACCGCCGCGCTCCCGGGAGGTCGCCGTGCCCATCCGCCGTGTTCCACGAGCCTCGCTCGTCACCACCACACTGGCCCTGGCCGTCCTCGCCCTGGGCGGCTGCGACTCCGGCTCCGAGGCCAAGTCCGGCGCGGCGCAGGGTTCTTCGGTACTCGCCCCGGGCAAGCCGGGCGAGTCGAACCGGACCTTGTCCCCGGAGGAGGCGGCCGAGCACCGCAAGGAGGACGACTCCCCCAACACCGCCGACATCGGCTACGTGCAGATGATGATCGAGCACCACGAACAGGCCCTGGAGATGGCCCGGCTCGCCCCCGACCGGGCGAAGTCGAAGGAGCTGAAGGGCCTGGCCTCGCGCATCTCGGACGTGCAGGGCGCCGAGATCGACATGATGGAGGGCTGGCTCGACGAGCACGGCGCAAAGAAGGACGCCGCCGGCCACGACCACGAGGCGATGAAGGGCATGGCCACGCCCGAGCAGATGAAGAAGCTGGCGGCCGCGGAGGGCGCGGAGTTCGACGCGCTCTTCCTGGACCTGATGATCGCCCACCACGAGGGCGCGATCGCCATGGCCTCGGACGTGAAGGCCGAGGGCAACAACATCCGCGCCGAGGAGATGGCGGACGACGTGATCGCCACGCAGACCACGGAGATCGCGCGCATGGAGGACATGCGCTGAGCGCGGGCACCACTGCGCCGTGAGCCCGCGCGGGCGACGGGACCGGTGCGGCGGTGGGGCGGTGTGAGGCGCGGCGGTGCGGCGGTGCGGCGGTGCGGCGGTGCGGGGATCGCAACACGGCGAGATGTGCCGGCAACATCCCGGAAATCAACAAACTGTTGAACGGCCCTACGGTTCACTGGAGTTGAGCCCGGACGGCGGCGCGGTGCCGGGCTCGCGGCCCTGCCCGCCCCCTGTCTCCGGGAGCCCTCATGCCGACCCCCGTACCCGCCGGATCCTCCGCCTCCTCACCCGTCCCCTCCCCCACACCCTCCGTCCATCCGGTCGACGAGGTGCCCCCCGTACGGCACCTGGCCGCCTTCGGGCTGCAGCACGTCCTCGCCATGTACGCGGGCGCCGTGGCGGTCCCGCTGATCGTCGGCGGCGCGATGGGCCTGTCCGCCGCCGACCTGGCGTACCTGATAACCGCCGACCTGCTGGTCTGCGGCATAGCGACCCTGATCCAGTGCATCGGCTTCTGGCGGTTCGGCGTCCGACTGCCGATCATGCAGGGCTGCACCTTCGCCGCCGTCTCCCCGATGGTCATGATCGGCACCACCGGCGGCGGGCTGCCCGCCATCTACGGCGCGGTCATCGTCGCCGGGCTGGCCATCCTGTTGCTGGCGCCGGTCTTCGGCAGGCTGCTGCGGTTCTTCCCCCCGCTGGTCACCGGCACCGTGATCCTGATCATCGGCCTCTCCCTGATGCCCGTGGCGGGCAACTGGGCCGCGGGCGGTCAGGGCAGTGAGGACTTCGGCGCGCCGGGGAACCTGGCCCTGGCCGGTTTCGTCCTGGTGATCGTCCTCGGCGTGCAGCGGTTCGCACCGCCGTTCCTGAGCAGGATCGCGGTGCTGGTGGGCATCGTGGTCGGTCTGGTCGTGGCCGT
This sequence comes from Streptomyces sp. NPDC002640, assembly GCF_053592575.1. Taxonomy (NCBI): domain Bacteria; kingdom Bacillati; phylum Actinomycetota; class Actinomycetes; order Kitasatosporales; family Streptomycetaceae; genus Streptomyces; species Streptomyces sp. NPDC002640. Next base: position 95,145 of record NZ_JBSFVZ010000018.1, read on the forward strand.
GCCGCTGGGCTTCACCGACTTCGGCGGGGTCGCGGACGCCGCCTGGCTGGGCATCAGCACCCCGTTCCACTTCGGCGCGCCGGTCTTCGAGGTCTCGGCGATCGTGTCGATGCTGGTGGTGGCCCTGGTGATCATGACCGAGACCACCGGTGACCTCATCGCCGTGGGCGAGCTGACCGGCCGCAAGGTCGAGCCGCGGGCCCTGGCCGACGGTCTGCGGGCCGACGGCCTGTCCACCGTGCTGGGCGGCGTCTTCAACACCTTCCCCTACACGGCCTACGCCCAGAACGTGGGCCTGGTCGGGATGACCCGGGTGCGCAGCCGCTGGGTGGTCGCCGCGGCCGGCGGTCTGCTGGTGCTGCTCGGACTGCTGCCCAAGCTGGGCGCGCTGGTCGCGGCCGTCCCGGCCCCGGTGCTGGGCGGCGCGGGCCTGGTGATGTTCGGGACGGTGGCCGCCAGCGGACTGCGCACGCTGGTCCACGCGGGGCTGGGCGACGGCCACAACCTGACCGTCGTGGCCGTCTCCCTGGCGGTGGGCATGCTGCCGGTCGGCGTCCCCACCGTGTACGACGCCTTCCCGGACTGGTTCCAGACGGTGATGCACAGCGGCATCAGCGCGGGCTGTCTCACCGCGGTGATCCTCAACCTCGTCTTCAACCACCTGGCGGGCAACGGTGGTGCACCGTCACCGTCCGCGCCGGAGGCGGCAGCCGGGCCGGAGAAGGTGTCCGGCACGGCGCCCACGGCGGCGCGGCCGGACGGTGCGGCGGCCGGGCCCACCGCCTGACGGGGCGCCGGTCCGGGTCGACGCGCCGCCGTGCGCGGGCGGCCGTCGCCCGGGCCGCGCCGGTACCTCCCGGGCGTTGTCGGTGGCACGGTGCAGACTGTGCCGTGTCCGACTGACACGCATCTGGACGACGATGTCCTGGAGGTGGCCCGGATGGCCGACGTACTGCTCGCCGTGGGGACGAACAAGGGTCTGTTCCTCGCGCGCCGCCGGGGAGGCGGCGACTGGGAGTTCGACCCCGCTCCCCACTTCAACGCCCAGGCCGTCTACTCGGTCGCCCTGGACACCCGGGAACCGGCGCCGCGGATCCTGGTGGGAGGCGTCAGCTCCCACTGGGGTCCGTCGGTCTTCCACTCCGACGACCTGGGCCGCACCTGGACCGAACCGGCCAGCCCCGCCGTGCGGTTCCCGGAGGACACCGGCACCTCGCTGGAGCGGGTCTGGCAACTGCACCCGTCCGCCGCGGAGCCCGGCGTGGTCTACGCGGGCACCGAACCCGCGGCGCTGTACCGGTCCGAGGACCGCGGCGAGTCGTTCTCCCTGGTCCGCCCGCTGTGGGAGCACCCCACCCGCTCCCGCTGGGTGCCCGGCGGAGGCGGCGAGGGGCTGCACACGATCCTCACCGACGCGCGCGACGCGCGGGCCGTGACGGTGGCGGTCTCCGCCGCCGGCGTCTTCCGCACCCAGGACGGCGGCGGCAGCTGGTCCCCCTCCAACAGCGGCGTGGGGGCGGACTTCCTGCCCGGTCCCGACCCCGAGTTCGGCCAGTGCGTGCACAAGATCGCGCGCGACGCCGCCGATCCGGACCGGCTGTACCTGCAGAACCACTGGGGCGTGTACCGCAGCGACGACGCGGGTGCCCACTGGACGGACATCGGCGAGGGCCTGCCGACCACCTTCGGTTTCGCGGTCGCCGCCCACCCGCACCGCGGGGACACGGCCTACCTGTTCCCGGTCACCGCCGACACCGACCGGGTGCCGGCCGGACGCCGCTGCCGGGTCTTCCGCACCACCGACGCGGGGCGCACCTGGGAGCCCCTCTCCGCCGGCCTGCCGCAGGAGGACCACTACGGCATCGTGCTCCGCGACGCCCTCTGCACCGACGACGCCGACCCGGCCGGGGTCTACTTCGGCACCCGCAACGGCGAGGTCTACGCCTCCGCGGACGACGGCGAGAGCTGGCGTCTCCTGGCCTCCCACCTCCCGGACGTGCTCTGTGTCCGCGCCGCGGTCGTCGGCTGACGGGGCCGCGGCGTCGCCCTCCTCCGGCGTGGGCCAGAGCTTGATCGCCTGTCGGACCCCGGCAGTAGGGTGACGCCCGTGGCACCTAGACCTTTGCATGAAATCGTCGAGCCCGGCTGGGCCGAGGCACTGGAACCCGTGGCCGACCGGATCGCCCGCATGGGTGACTTCCTCCGGTCGGAGATCGCGGCGGGACGCAGGTACGTCCCCGCGGGACCCGACATCCTGCGCGCGTTCCAGCAGCCCTTCGACGACGTCCGTGTCCTGATCGTCGGTCAGGACCCCTATCCGACACCGGGGCACGCGGTCGGGCTGTCGTTCAGCGTCGCCCCGGAGGTGCGTCCGCTGCCGCCCAGCCTGATCAACATATTCCGGGAGCTGCAGAGCGACCTGGGCGCGCCCCAGCCGTCCAACGGCGACCTCACGCCCTGGGCCCAGCAGGGCGTGCTGCTCCTCAACACCTCGCTGACCACGGCTCCCGGCAAGACCAACGGCCACCGGGGCAAGGGCTGGGAAGAGGTGACGGAGCAGGCCGTCCGGGCCCTCGCCAAGCGCGGCAAGCCTCTGGTGGCGATCCTGTGGGGCAGCCACGCCCGGGCCGCGCGCCGGCTGCTGGGCACCTACCCGTCCGTGGAGTCGCCGCACCCGTCGCCGCTCTCCGCCGACCGCGGTTTCTTCGGCTCGCGTCCCTTCAGCCGGGCGAACGAACTGCTGCTCCAGCAGGGCGCCCAGCCGGTGGACTGGCGACTGCCGTGAGCGGGGCCGGGCCGCGGGAGCGGGTGGTGCTGGCGGTGGACTCGGGCGGCTCCGGGCTGCGGGTCGCCGTGGGCACGCCGGAGAGCGGCCCGGTGGCGCGGTGCTCGGGACGAGAGCCGGTGCGGACGGGAGAGCGGGGGCTCGATCCCGTCCATCTCGTCGAGTTGCTGATGCCGCTCGCCGAGGAGGCGCTGGCCGAGGCCGGACACGGTGCGCCGGACGCGGTCGCGGTGGGCGCGGCGGGCTTCGCCTCGCTGGGCGACGCCTGGCGTGCCGAGCTGCCCGCGGAGCTGGCCCGGCGGTTCGACGGCGCACGGCGCGGCTGGGCGGGCGTGGCGCTGGCGTCGGACGCGGTGACCGCGTACGTGGGTGCCCTGGGGAACCGCCCGGGCGCCGTGATCGCCGCCGGCACGGGGCTCACGGCCACCGGCACCGATCTGTCGCGCTGGCGCCGGGCGGACGGCTGGGGCCATCTGCTGGGCGACTGCGGTGGCGGCGCCTGGATCGGCCGGGCCGGCCTGGAGGCGGCCCTGCGCGCGCACGACGGCCGGCCTGGTGGCTCCTCCGTCCTCCTGGAGCGCGGGGAGTCGCTGCTGGGGCCCCCGGCCGGCTGGCCCGCGGCTCTGTACCCGCGCACGGACCGGCCCGCGGTGCTGGCCTCGTTCGCGCCGCAGGTCGCGGCCTGCGCGCCGGTGGATCCGGTGGCGGAGGGCATCCTGCGGGACGCCGCCCGGCACATGGCCGGCGCGGCGGCCGCCGTGTGCCCGGAGGAGGGCGCGCCCGTGGTCTCGGTGACGGGTGGTCTGGCGCGGCTGGGCGAGCCGTTGCTCGCGCCGCTGGAGGAGTCCTTGGCCAAGGCCCTGCCGCACGCGCGTCGGGTGGCGCCCGAGGGCGACCCCCTGACGGGGGCCTTCCGCCTTGCCGCGGGGCTCGCCCTCGGCGGTCCCGCGCTCCCCCGGGACGCCCGGATGCTCCAGGTGACACCGGCCGCCCGGCCGTGACCCGTCGGCGCCGACGGGTCATCGGGAGTGAGCCGGGGCGTGAGTAGCGCGATGACGCCATGTCGACAAATCACCCCTCCTCGCTCCGAGCTGGATCCACGATCCCGGCCGTCCGGAGGTGAAGATTCCGCGGAGGTTGTGGCCCGTCGGCGGGGGCGTCCGCTCCCCGCGGGGGCCGCACGGCCGGCTTCCGTATGATGCGGCGTCAGGTCGCCCTCGGGGCGCACCGTCACGTCCGGGCGTCGCTGTTCGCGGGGCCTCGGGCCGAAGGCGCCCGCCGCCGTACCCGGAAGGCGCGGAATCGTTCCGCTTGCCACATCACGGGCAGACAAATGCGGACGGATACCGCTCACCCGCCCCCTCCCCGAACAGAGGAGCCCCTGGAGCCAGTAGCATGCGGCGCCATGAGCTCCCCCACTGGGCCCGCAGGCCTGCCTGTACGAATGCCGCGACCCCGCCAGCCCGGCCGGCACCGCCGACCCGAGCCCCTGGCCGCCCCCGAGGGCGCGCCGGCGCTGGTGCTGGCGGTGCCCGGCACTCCCACCACCGAGACCCGCGGTCTCGCCGAGGAGGTCGTGAGCATCGCCCGCTCCGAGCTTCCCGGCCTGGACGGGCGCATCGGTTATCTGGACGGGGACGACGACGAGTTCCCGACCCTGCAGTCCGTGCTGACCCGCGCCGCCGAGGAGCGGACCGCCCGTTACGAGCTGGCCCGGGCCGCCGGTGCGGACGTGCAGGAGCCCGACGGCCCGGTCGCCGTCGTGGTGCCGCTGCTGGCCGGTCCGGACAGCGCGCTGCTTCGCAGGGTGCGCCAGGCCGTCATGGACAGCCGGGTCGCCGCCGACCTGACCGACGCGCTCGGCCCGCATCCGCTGCTGGCCGAGGCGCTGCACGTGCGCCTGTCGGAGGCGGGTCACGCCCGCGCCGACCGTGCCCGCCTGTTCACCGTGCACACGGCCGCGGACGGCATCGTCCTGGCCACGGTGGGCGGTGAGGAGGCCGTCCAGGCGGCCGGGATCACCGGCATGCTGCTGGCCGCGCGCCTCGCCGTGCCGGTGATGGCGGCGGCGCTGGACCAGGAGGGTTCCCTGGTGTCGGTGACCGAGCAGCTGCGGTCCTCCGGCTCGCAGCAGCTGGCGCTGGCCCCGTACCTGATCGGTCCGGAGGTCTCGCCGGAGCTGCTGGAGGCCGCCGCGCAGGAGGCGGGCTGCCCGGCCTCCGCGCCGCTCGGCGCCTACCCGGCGGTCGGCAAGCTGGCGCTCGCCAAGTACACGACCGCGCTGGGCATCGCGCCCCAGCAGCCGCAGGGCATGCCCGTCCGCTAGACCACCGGTCCCTGCGGATACCCGTGGTCCAAGCGGCGGTACGGCCGTGGGACCCGCCTCCGGTCCATGTGACCCGGGGCGTGGCCCACGGCCGTTCGTCGTACCGGGGAGGCGTCAGTCGTAGCGCGGAAGGCGTCAGGCGACGACCACGCAGGAGGCGGCGGGGAGGGACACGGAGCCGCGCCGCTCGGGCAGGCCGGTGAGCGGGTCGGTCTCGAACCAGGTGACGTCGCCGGAGCGCTCGTTGGCCACGTAGAGGAACCGCCCGTCGACGGCGAGGGCGCGCGGCCAGTGACCGCCGCAGGGCACGGTGCCGGACAGCTTCAGCGTCTCCCCCTCGACGGCGAACACCGAGACGACGTCCGCGCCCCGGGTGGCGGTCCACACGAAGCGGCCGTCAGGAGCGACCACGACGCCGGAGGGGTAGGCGTCGCCCTCGGCGGCCCCGGGCAGCACCCCGAGCTCGCACAGCGGTTCCAGGAGCCCTTCAGTGGCGTCCCAGCGGCAGACCGTGACGGAGGGGGTCAGCTCGTTGACCAGGTAGGCGCGGTCGCCGTCCGGGTGGAACGCCAGGTGGCGGGGGCCCGAGCCGGGCCGCGTCCTGATCTCCCGGTGCACCCGCAGTCCGTCCTCCTCCAGGGCGCAGACCCGCACGGAGTCGGTGCCGAGGTCCACGCTGACCGCCCAGCGGCCGCTGGGGTCCGGCTGCACCTGGTGGGCGTGCGGGCCCTGCTGGCGCACGGTGCAGGGGCCGGAGCCGGTGTGGGCGAGCACGGCGGCGGGGCCGCGGTGCAGGGCTCCGCCGGGACGGATCCGCAGGGCGGAGACGCTGCCGGAGCTGTAGTTGGCGGTGAGCACGCGCCCGGCGAAGAGGCTCAGGTGGGTGGGCCCGCTGCCGCCGACGGGGACGGGCGGGCCGAGCCGGACGGGGAGCTCCCCGGTGACCCGGTAGGCGGCGACGGCTCCGCGCGCGGTCTCACTGACCGCGTAGAGGACCTCGCCGTCCTCGGAGAGGGCCAGGTAGGAGGGGTCGGGGAGGTCGTCCGAGGCGCCGGCGAGGGTGAGGGCCCCGGTGACCGGGTCCCGGTCGGCGGTGACCAGGCCGGGACCCCCGGCCGCCGTGAAGGACCCGATGTAGGCCCTGGGCCGTCGTGCTCCGCCGTCCGTCACCGCGTGTCCCCTCTCGCCGCCCCGCGCCGCCCGCCGGTTCCGCCGGCCGGCAGGGCGACGGTAGCAGTCGGCGGCCATTGGCCTAGACCAAACGGGTGAGGTTCTCGACCGTTTCCCGCGGCATGCGGGCGTCAGACGCGGGCCGGCAGGGACCTCTCGGACGTCGCCGCGGCCCGCAGCGGCTCGGCGAGGGCGACCAGGGCCCGCTCCACGCCGTGCAGGTGGGCCAGCGCCCCGTCGGAGACCGGTTCCGCCCGGCGTTCGTCCCCGGGTCGCCCCGCGATCGGGCGGCCGAGCGCCTCGACCGCCGCCTCCACCCGCCAGCAGGCGGCGGCCAGCCGGGCGTCGTGCGAGGCCTCGGGGTCCGCGGCGACGGAGACCAGCGCCCGCACCTCACGGGCGCACTCGTCGAGCAGCACCAGCACCCGGCGGGCGCGCTCGCGGCGGGCCCTGCCGAGGTACAGCGGGTGGACCAGAGGCGCCACGGTCTTGCGCACCTGGGCCAGCAGCGCCTCCAGTTCGGCGACCCGCGGCGCCGGGTCGGCGTGGGGGTCGCCCGCCAGCCGGGCCGCGGCCTCCGTGGTGCAGGCGTGCACACAGCGGACGGCGCGCCTGATCCACGCGTCGTTGAAGGCGTGGGTGGTCACCGGCAGGACCAGGAGGACGGCCAGCCAGGCACCGGCCGCGCCGGCCAGCGTCTCGGCGACGCGGAGCGCCAGCAGACCCGCGTCGAGCAGGCCGGCGACGCCGTACAGCGCCTGGGCGAGCACGGTCACCGAGAGCATCATCCAGGTGTAGGAGGTCTGCGCCGTGTAGAAGATCCCGAAGGTCGCGACGGCGGCGACGACCGCCGAGGGCACCGGAGCGCCGTGCAGCGGCAGGGTCAGCACCGCGCCGAGGAGCGCGCCCACGCAGGTGCCCAGGACCCGGCGGAAGCCGCGGACGGCGGTCTCCCCGCGGGAGGTCACGTTGACGAAGATCCACCAGGTGGCGCCGACGGCCCAGTACCAGCGCTCGTCGGAGAGCAGGTGGCCCACCGGGAGCGAGAGGAGGCAGCCCACGGTGACCTGGACGGCCTGGCGGGTGGTGATGCGGCGCAGTCCGGTGCCGCCGGTGGGCGGCGCCGGCGGCACGGGGAGCGGGAAGCGGCGCTCGTAGCACCACAGCCCGAAGCGGACGGCGGCGGCCACGGCGACGGAGACCAGGACGGCGGCACAGAGGGAGGGCAGCACCGCGGGCGTGGCGCGGGCGAACTGGGCCACGAAGAAGCACATGAAGGCGAAGGCGCCCAGGGTGTGCCCGCGCGGACCCCAGCGGCGCGCGTACACGCCGAGCCCGCCGATCGCCACGAAGACCAGGCCGCCGGCGACCGGACGGTCGTGCAGCAGCGCGGCCGCGGCCAGCACGGGCAGGCCCACGGCGGGCTGGAGCGCAACGGTGACGGCCTGGCCGCGCACCGTCGGGTCGGTGACGGTGAACAGGACCAGCAGGGCGGCGAGGCCGCCGGTGGCCATGCCGGCGATGTCGTGGCCGAGCAGCCCGCAGGCCGTGACGGCCAGGGCGATGCCGAGCACGCCCCGCGAGGCGAAGCGCAGCCGGATCAGTCCGGGGTCGGCCGGCGGCACCAGTGCGGTGCGGATCGGCGCCGTCCACCGCGACCGGCCCGTGTTCTGTGTCAGGACCAAGATCTCACCCTCCTCGACGCCGTCCCGGGCTGCCCGGGAGACCGGCGCCTTGAAAAGCGGCACAAAAAAGGCGCCGCGGGAAGCCGCAGCGCCATTGACCCGACCATTTCACCATGTGCGGTGCTCCTGGTTCAAACGACTGCCGATCCGCTGGGCCATTGGCCCAGCCTTCGCGGCTCGGCCTCGGCCGGGAGGAGGCCATCGGACCACCGTGCCGGGGCTCCGCGGGCCGGGCGTGCGGGGCGTGCGGGCTGCCGGGCGGGCCGTTGGTACAGTCGGCGGCCATGTCCGTGGACGAACTCGACACCCGCATCCTGCGGCTCCTGCTGGAGCAGCCGCGCACCAGCGCCCGTGAGTACGCGCGCATCCTCGGGGTGGCCCGGGGCACCCTGCAGGCCCGGCTGGACCAGCTCGAGCGCCGGGGGGTGATCACGGGGACCGGGCCGAGCCTCTCCCCCGCCGCGCTGGGGCATCCGGTGCTGGCGTTCGTCCACATCGAGGTGACCCAGGGGCACCTGGACGAGGTCGGGGACGAGCTGGCGGCGGTGCCGGAGATCGTGGAGGCGTTCTCCATCACGGGCGGCGGCGACCTGCTGACGCGGGTGGTGGCCCGGGACAACGGGCACCTGGAGGACGTGATCCAGAAGCTGATCAGCCTGCCGGGGGTGGTCCGCACGCGTACCGAGGTCGCGCTGCGGGAGCGCGTGCCGTACCGCCTGCTGCCGCTGGTGGAGTCCGTGGGCCGGGCGGCCGCCGAGGCGCGGTGACGGGCCGGGGCGCCCCCGCGCCCCGCGTTTCGGGCCGGGTGGCCGCCCGGGACGCGGGTGGCTAGCCGCGCCGCTTGGGGCGTCCGCCGCCGCGGCGCGGGGTTCCGCCCTTGCCGGTGGTGGCGCCGCGGCCGCCCCGGGCGCCGCCCCCGGCCTGCGCCCTGCCCGGCTTGGCCTTGCCGCTCTGCGGAGCCTTCCGGGCGGGGGTCTGCTTCTGCTCGGGGGCGGCGGTCCTGCGTCCGCGCGTGCTGTTGGCGGTGCGTCCGCGGACCACGCCGATGAAGTCGTCCACCTGGTCCGTGGTGGCCTCCTGCGGCCAGGCCAGCGCCACCTCGGACTGCGGTGCGTCCACGACCGTCCGGTAGGTGAGGTCCCGCCGGTGGTGCAGCCGGGCCAGGGACTGGGGAACGATCAGGACGCCGATGCCGGCGGCCACGAGTTCGACCGCGTCGGCGGTGGTGGCGGGCCGCTCGAACGCCTCCTCCCCCGGCGGGCGCTCCCAGCCGAACACGTCGTCCAGCGGGTGCAGCACGACCTCCTCGGCGAGGTCCTCCAGGGACACCTCGTCCACGGCGGTGATCAGGTGGTCCTTGGGGACGACCACCACCGTGGCCTCGGTGTAGAGCGGGATGGCGCTGAACACGTCGCGGTCGACCGGCAGCCGGACCAGGCCGGCGTCGGCGGCGCCGCCGCGCAGCAGATCCGCTGCCTCGTGGACCGGTACGGTCACCAGCTCGAGCGGGGTGGCGGGAAAGCGTTCGTTCCAGATCCGCACCCACTTGGCGGGCGTGGCTCCCGGTACGTAGGCGAGCCGGAAAACGGGGGATGCGGCGGAGTCGGTCACCCGGCCCAGGCTACCGGGCGTGGTCGGGGGCGCTCCGCGCGGTCGTTACGCTGGGCGGTATGAGTTCGCACCAGAGCACCCAGACGATGAAGCCCGCGACCGCGGCGAAGAAGCTGGGTGTGTACCTCGAGGCCACGCCCGCCGAGTTCCGGGCGGGTTCCGTCTCGCGCGCCGAGCTGAACCAGCTGCAGGCCGACCCGCCCGAGTGGCTGCGGGAGCTGCGGCGCAACGGCCCGCACCCGCGTCAGGTCGTCGCCGCCCGGCTCGGCGTATCCGCCTCCGGCCTCGCCCGGGCCGGCGTCACCGAGGCGCTGACCACCGAGCAGATCGAGGCGATCAAGACCGAGCGTCCCGAGTGGCTGGAGAAGGAGCAGGCCCTTCAGGCGGAGGTCCGCAAGGACCAGGAGCGCATCAAGCGGCTCCACGCCGAGAAGGCCGAGAAGGCCGAGAAGGCGGCGGGCGGGGAGAACGCCGGCCGCTGAAGCCAGGGCCCCGCGTACGCGACGCGGAGGGGCCGGTCCCGCCCGACGGCGGGACCGGCCCCTCCGCCGTGTCCGCCGGGTCTCCCCCCGGACGCACGGCCGTGGTTGGGTGTGGCCTTGTCGAACGGATCACGCCGGCCCGCACGGGCCACGACGCTTCAGGAGGCCACCGCATGAGCGGCCCCGGCACGTACGAGTACAAGGTCGTCACCTTCCGCGAGTCGCTGATCGGCGACGCGCTGGACGGGGACAAGCTCGAGAAGACGCTCAACGAGCACGCCGAGGAGGGCTGGCGGCTGAAGACCATCACCTCGGCGGACGTGAAGGGCCGCATGGGCCCGGGCGCGGTCGAGGGTCTGCTGCTGACGCTGGAGCGCCCCCGCGCCTGACCCGGCGTGGTCCGGCGGGGTGCGGCGGAGTTCGGGGGGCGTCAGCGGCCGTACGCCGAGTGGCACAGCGACACGACGTCGGAGGAGGCGACCCCGCGGGCCTGCCGGCACCACTCCCCCATGCGGAAGCCCGGACGCTGCCGCGCGCGGTGGCCCCGGGGCTGCCGGGGCCGCGAGGGGCGCACCCGTGCCGTGGGCGCCTTCCGCCGGGTGCGGGGCGGCCTGGAGACGGAGCGGGGTGCTCCGGTGGCCTGGCGTCCCGCGGCGGGCGGCCGGGCTCCGACGGCCCGGCCCTCGCCCTGGGAGCGGAGGCCGGCCGCCCGGCCTCGACCGGACTCCCGGACGGCCTCGTCCTGGGCCCCGGCCGCGCCGTGATCCCGGCGCTTCCCGTCCTTGCCGGCCTTTCCGCCCTTGCCGTCCTCGTCGTCCTTCTCGCCCTTCTCGTCCTTCTCGCCCGTCCCGGACGTGCGCCGGCCGCTCTCGACCAGGTCCGCCTGCCCCCGTGAGGGCGCCGTCCTCTCCTCGGCCGGACGGCCGGCGGCGCCCGGCGGGAGGTCACCGGTCGGGCGGCCGGCCGTCGGAGCCACCGCGACGCAGCCGGTGACCAGGAGGGGGACGAGGAGCGCGAGGACCAGCGGCCGGGTTCGGATCATGGAGTCACCTTGCTCCGAACGGCCCAGTCCACGGGCGGCACCACGCGGCCGGATCACCGTCACGGGTGACGTCGGTGAAGGGCGCTACCCTCCCGCCATGTTGCGACTCCCGTCCCGTCTCACCGTCCTGACCCTCGGCGCCCGGGACCTTCCGTCCCTCCGCCGGTTCTACCGCGGCCTCGGCTGGGAGGAGGCGCCCGGCAGCGACGACGACTGGTGCGGGTTCCTGCTCGGCGGTGTGCTGCTCGCCCTGTTCCCGGTCGACGACCTGACGGCCGAGGCGGCTCCGGGCGCGCCCCGCCCCGCGCCCGGCTGGTCCGGGGTGACCCTCGCCTGCAACCTGGACCGCCGCGAGGACGTGGACGCCGCGTTCCGTGCCGCGGTGGCCGCCGGGGCCGAGGCCGTCGCGGGGCCGGCCGACCGGGAGTGGGGCGGCCGTTCCGCGTACATCGCCGACCCGGAGGGCAACCGGTGGGAGCTCGCCTGGGCCCGCACGGCCCGCTTCGACGCCCGCGGGGCGCTCCTCGGGTTCGGGGAGGACCCGCCCCCGGCCGCCCCGGGCGACGGAACGGACCGCGCTCGACCGGCCGTGTGAACGCCTGCGCTCCGGTGGGCCCGGGCCCGCTCCCCCGGGTAGGGGGTGCCGTATGGCTGAGGTGGTCGAGGCGGGACTGTGGGGGCTGGTGGCGGGCTCGGCGCTGCTGGTCGGGGCGCTGACCGGGTACGGCGTGCCGGTGCCGCCGAAGGTGATCGCCACGGTGATGGCCTTCGGCGCGGGAGTGCTGCTGTCGGCGGTGTCGTTCGAGTTGGTGGGCGAGGCCTTCGACCAGGCCGGGCTGGCGCCCGCCGCCCTCGGGACGCTGGCCGGGGCGGTGGCGTACACCGTGGGCAACGTGTGGCTGGCCCGGCGGGGCGCGCGGCACCGGAAGCGGTCGGGCCGGCACGCCGCCCATGCGCAGCCCTCGGAGGAGCAGCAGGGCGGCTCGGGCACGGCCCTGGCCCTGGGGGCGCTGCTGGACGGGGTCCCGGAGTCGGCGGTGATCGGCGTCAGTCTCCTGGACGGGGGTGCGGTCAGCCTGGTGACGGTGGTGGCGGTCTTCATCAGCAACGTGCCGGAGGGACTGTCGAGTTCGGCGGGGATGCGGCGGGCGGGCCGCGGCAAGGGCTACGTGTTCGGGGTGTGGGGCGCGATCGCGGCGGCGAGCACCGTGTCGGCGGTCCTGGGCTACACGGTCGTGGGGGCGTTCTCCCCGGCGGTGATCGCCGCGGTGACGGCGGTGGCGGCCGGGGCGATCCTGGCCATGGTGGCGGACACGATGATCCCGGAGGCGTTCGAGGACGCGCACCTGGCGATCGGTCTGGTGACGGTGTGCGGGTTCCTGGTCTCGTTCGGGCTGTCGCACGCCTGAGCACCGGCCCGTGCACGGGTGCCGGGGATCAGGCCGCAGCGGCGTCCGCCCGCGCCGCGCGCGCGTTCCGGCGGCGTCCCCCCGCCAGCAGCAGCGCCGTCCCCAGCACCACCCAGCCCGCCAGGACGAGGGCGGGGCCGGTCGCGCCCGCGCCGTCGAAGAAGGCGTTGGCGCGGAGCAGGCTGCCGGAGGCGCCGGGCGGAAGGAGCTGGCCGAGGTCGGACCAGCCGCCGGGCAGCCAGTGCGGGCCGCTGGCGAAGCCGGAGAGGGGGTTGGCCAGCAGCATCATCAGGGCCGCGCCCACACCGAAGCCGGGGAGCCCGAAGACCGCCTCCAGGCCCAGCAGGGTGAGGGCGAGGGCGGCGATGCCGAGGGCGAGGCCCAGCGCGTTCACCCAGTAGTCGCCCGCGAGGGAGCCGATGCCGAACTGGAGCATCGCGGCGACCGCGAAGCCGGCCGCGACCGAGAAGAGGGTGGCGCCCGCCAGCCGGACCCCCGCCCGGGTGGGGAAGAGCCGGGCGAGGACGATCGCCGGGACGATGCCGCCGAACACCATGGGCAGCGCCGCGGCGGAGAACCCGGCCCCGCTCGGGTCGTCCGCCGGGAAGGGCGCGAGGTCCTCGACGGTGAGCCGCGCCTGCTGGCGCTCCGCCGCCCCCGTCGCCATGGCGGTCAGTGCGGCGGCGGCCTGCGGGGCGGCGGCGGTGGCCTGGTAGAGGGTCACGCCGGAGGGGGTCACGGCGATGCCGCCCACGATCTCGCGGTCCTCGACCGCGGCGGTGAGTTCCCCGGCGTCCCGGTAGCGGGTGACCTCCCACTCGGTCCCGGCGGTCGCCCGCTCCAGGCCCGCCGTGGCCCGGGCCGGGCCGGTCACGCCGATCGGGATGTCCTGCGGGCCGCCGTTGACGGCGGGCAGGGCGAACGCGACGAGCATGGCGACGACCAGGGCGGTCAGGCCCAGCACCACGGTGATCAGCCTCCCGGCGGCGGGCCGCGGCGCGGGCGGGGGTGTTCCGGGGTTTTCGGGAGTCTCGGGGGTCTCGGGTGATGCGGACATCGCGGGCTCCTCGCCGTGGCGTCGTGGGGTGGTGGGGTCGTCCGTCGGGCCGTCCGGTCCGGCTCACCGTGGGACTGGCCTGGAATCCGATTACAAGTTACATTTACCCATGTGTCAACGACAGACGATTCGCGCCCCGGCATCTCCCCGGAACTGGTCCACGCTGCACTGCGTGCGGCCGAGGCGAGGGGGGTGCCCGTCGCCGAGGTGCCGATCCAGGCGGTCGCACGGGAGGCCGGCGTCTCACGCAGCACCCTGCTGCGCCGTCTGGGGGGCACCCGGCGGGCACTGGACGAGGCGGTGCGCGCGGCCGGGGCCGACCCGGGCGGCCGCCGGCCGGTGCGCGAGCGGGCGGTGGAGGCGGCGGCCGCGCTGATCGGGGAGAACGGGCTGGCGTCGGTCTCCCTGGAGCGGGTCGCCGCCGCGGCGGGCTGCTCGGTGCACAGCCTCTACGCCGCCTTCGGAGGCCGCGACGAGCTGCTGTTCGCCACGTACGAGCGGTACAGCCCCATCCTGGACGTCGAGGCGTTGCTGGCCGGGCCCGACCTGGGTCTCGAGCACCGGGTGCGGGAGATGCACCGGCTGCTCGCGGCCGCCCTCGCCCGGCAGCCGCGGGTGATGCAGGCGATGCTGGCGGAGGTTCTCGCCCGGCCGCACGACCCCGCCGTCGGGTCGCTCACCCGGCAGGTCTTCCCCCGGATACTGGGCGGGGTCGGGCGCTGGCTCGCCGCGGAGGTGGCTGCCGGGCGGATCCGCGACCTGCCGCCGCTGCTGCTGATGCACCAGCTGGCCGGTCCCGTCCTCACCCACTTCCTGCTGCGGCCCGGCATCGAAACCACGACCGACACCTCGCTGCCGTCCGCCGAGGAGGTCTGCGACATCTTCGCGGACACGTTCCTCCGCGCGGTGGCCGTGCCCCCGGTGCCGCAGGCCTGACGCCCCGCCCCGGCCCGCGCGTGAGCGGGAGCCCGATGGGCCGGCCATGTCGCGGAGCTCTCGAACGCGTCCCGTACCGACCTGCCGGATTTCTCTCCTCAAGCAGGGAATTGCCCCTCGGCGCCCCCTCGGCACCCTTCAAGAAATGGCGTCGACCGGTAAAGGTGAGCTTTTTCACGTCTCGCCGCCGCGGTGGCGGGTAGTGGAGTTCCGGTGACCGTCATCACCCCTGACCAGGGCGGCTACAGCACCTCCGGGACGCGGCGAAGCCCGTGAATCCGGCCTCACGGACAGGAATGCGGACCACCACGTGGGGAATGTGTGGGGATTCTGCGCGCACCCGCATACCGTGCCGGAATTCGGGCCTAGGGAATAGGATCCCGCAGTCATGCGTGCAGTCCCGAGCGAATCCCACAGGTGAAGTGTGAATCTCTTCAAGCGAACCGCGGCCCCCACTCGCCCGGAGCCTCTCGCCGTGACGGACCCCGCCGTCGAGGCGAGATCCGCCTTCGCGCAGGTCGTTCCCGTCGACCCGGACCTCGCCGCACTGACCGGCGAGTGGTTCATCGACCCGGCGCACAGTCGCGTCGGCTTCTCCGTGCGGCACGCCATGGTGACCACGGTCCGCGGCTGTTTCCGCGAGTACAGCAGCCGGCTCTTCTTCCACGGCACCAAGCCGACCCGTTCCCAGGCCGAGATCGTCATCAACACCGGCAGCGTGGACACCGGGGTGGAGCAGCGTGACGCCCACCTCGTCGGCCGGGACTTCCTCGATTCCGCGAACTTCCCCACCATGCGGTTCGTGAGCACCTCGGTGGAGGTGGCGGACGGCGACGTCTACCTGATGACCGGGGACCTCACCATCAAGGACGTCACCCGGCCGGTGACGCTGGAGCTCACCTACATCGGCAACGTCACGGACCCGTTCGGCTACCAGCGGGCCGGGTTCGACGGCACCACCACCATCAACCGCTCGGACTGGGGCCTGACCTACGACAGCAGGCTGGCCGAGGGCGGCGCCATGGTGAGCGAGAAGGTGCGCCTGCAGTTCGACATCGCGGCGATCCGTTCCGCGCCCACCATGTGACGACGACGCCCGGCCTCAGCCCGCCGTGCCGGGCCTCAGGTGCTCGTCGAGCCGGCAGCGACGCTGGAACAGCAGGGCGAGCGCCATCAGCACGGCCGGCAGGGCGGTGAAGCCGATCAGCAGCAGGTCGAGCGCCCGCTGCGGCTGGGGCGCGGTCCCGCCGGTGGTGGCCACGAACCCGCCGGCCGCGAGGGCCAGCGCGTAGAGGTAGGGGCCGACCGCCGTTCCGGTGGCGTCGGTAGCCGTCCAGATGCCGGAGTAGGCGCCCGCGCGGGTGGCGCCGCGGGCCTCGGCCGCGGCGACGGCGTCGGACAGCATGCTGAACGAGAGCAGCTGGAGCCCGGCGAAGGAGACCCCGAGCAGCACGGCGACCGCCACCGTGGCCGGGACGCCGAGCTCACCGGCCGGCCACAGGCCGAGGCAGCCCGCCAGGAACAGCGCCTGGGCGGTCATCAGGGCCCGCTGCTTGCCGTGCCGGCGGGAGAACGCCTGCCAGAGGGGGCCGACCACGATCGCCGGGCCGAGGAAGGCGCCCATCAGCACCGAGGTCAGCTTCTCGTTCCCGAGGACGTACGCCGTGTAGTAGGGCACGGCCGCCAGGAACAGGTGGGTGGTGGTGCTGGTGACGAGGTAGGCGAGCAGCAGGGGCCGGAAGTTCCTGTCACGCAGCGCCGCCCGGATGTCGGCGAGGACCGAGTGCCGTTCCTCCGGGGGCGCCAGGGTGCCGCACTCCTCGGTGAGCTGCCGTACGCCGCGCACCGCGACCAGCCCGGTGACGATCATGAACGCGGAGAGCAGCATCGCCGCGCGGGAGTAGGCGTCGCGTTCGCCGGACGCCACCAGGGCGGGGGCGGCGACGCCGGTGGCCAGCAGGCCGACGGTGAGCGCTGCCATCCGGAACATGAAGACGCGGGTGCGCTCGTGGTAGCCGATGCGCAGTTCGGCGGGGGTGGTGATGTAGGGGACCTGGAAGCAGGCGAAGAGCAGGTTGCCGGCCGTGTACATGACGCCGACCCAGAGCGCCGCGCCGACGCCGGAGAGCCCGGACGGCACGGTGAACAGGGCGGTCAGGGCGAACGCCAGGGTGAGTCCGAGGGTGAGCATCCGCCGGCGGTGTCCGCGGCGCCTGGCCTCGCGGTCGGACCAGGTGCCGAGGGCGGGGTGGGCGACCGCGTCGATGACCTTCGGGATCAGGAGGGTCACTCCGGCCAGGGCGGGGGCGACGCCCAGGGTGTCGGTCATGAAGTAGAGCAGCAGCATGCCCGGGACCGTGATCCAGACGCCCATGCCCAGGGATCCCGCCGAGTAGCGCAGCAGGGCGCCGGTGGACGCCCTGGGCGCTCCCCCGGTCCCCGCGACCGCGTGCCCCTCGCGGCCGGCCCACGGCTCCTCACGGCCGGCCCGCGGCTCCTCGCGCAGGGGCTCGACGCCGCTCATGACCGCGCTCCGTCCGCGCCGGCGTGGCGTGCGACGACCCCGGAGGCCAGGTCGGCGCCCTCGAAGGCGCCGGAGCGGACCCGTCCGGCGAGGGTGCGGGCCACGATCCGGTCGGTCACCGAGGGCAGGTGGCGGGCCAGCCAGAGTTCCACCGCGCCGCGCCGGGTGGTGGCCACGTCGCGGGGGGCCCGGGCGGCGGTGGCGGCCCGCAGGACCGCGTCGACGACGCCGTCCAGCGGCTCGTAGGAGCTCATCCCCTCCAGCGAGAGGCCGGCCCGTGCGGTGGAGTCGTGGATGGGGCTGCGCACCATGGAGGGGTACACGCAGGAGACGCCGACGTGGGTGCCGATCTCGTGGCGCAGGGCGTCGGCGTAGGCGACGAGGGCGCGCTTGGACGCCCCGTACGCGGCGGCCAGCGGCAGTTGGAGGACCGCCATCCGGGAGCTGACCATGACCACCCGGCCGCGGGCGGCGACCAGGTGGGGCGCGCAGGCGGCGGTGACCCGCCAGGCGCCGAACAGGTTGACCTCGAACTGGCGGCGGACCTCCTCGCCCGGGGCGCGCTCGGCGGGGGCGGGGCCGCCGGTCCCGGCGTTGTTGACCAGGACGTCGAGGCCGCCGAGCCGCTCGACGGCGGCGGCGACGGCCGCGGGCACGGCGTCGTCGTCGGTGATGTCGCACGGCAGGACCGGCACCGTGCCGCTCCCGTCGGCCACCAGGTCGAGGCCGACGACGGTGGCCCCCGACTCCGTGAAGCGGCGGCACAGTTCCCGTCCGAACGTCCCGGAGGCCCCGGTGACGATCACCCGTCGCCCTGCTGCGTCCGGCGTCCTCATCGTTGTCCTCCGATGCTCTGCGGGGCGGCCGGCCGCACCCGTACGCCCTGTCCGGCGCGGGCCCGGTTCACCGCCGCGCTCCGTACCGCCGCCGTCTCGGCGAGGTAGCCGTCGAAGTCGACGCGCATGGCGGGGCGGCGGTCTCCTCCCCAGCGGTCGGCGCTCGCCCGCAACGCCCTTTCCGCGGCGAGGCGTTGTTCGTCCGGCCGGGGCAGCGCGGCCCGGCCGGAGAGCACGTCGGCGGCCAGCCGGGACTGCGCCTCCACCACGGGGAAGGCGGCGCCGGTGGACTGCATCAGGCCCACGAAGCAGAGCGTGGGGTCCTCGAGGTGGAACACCCGGTGGTAGAGCAGCAGTTCCTCCGGGTCGGGCCCGAGCCAGCGCTCGTCGAGGAAGGGGATGGTCACCCGGTAGCCGGTGGCCCACACGATCAGGTCGACGGTGTCGCGGCGCCCGTCGGTGAAGACGACCTCGCCGCCGTCGCAGCGCTCGATGCCCGGGCGGGGCGCGACCTCGCCGTGGGTGAGCCGGTGCAGCAGGGTGTCGGAGACCGTGGGGTGGCTCTCCAGCAGGCCCCTGGCCGGTTTCGGCAGGCCGTATGCCTCCGGACGCCCGGTGGCCAGCCGCAGCGCCGTACGGGAGATCCGCTGCCGCAGCCGCCAGGGCAGCTTGGAGAGCCTGCCGTTGGTCGCGTCGGCGGGCTTGCCGAACAGGTACTTGGGGATCACGTACACGCCCTGCCGCGACGACAGCAGGACGGGCCCCTCGGCCCGGTAGGAGGCGTCGACGGCGATGTCCACGGCCGAGTTGCCCATGCCGACGACCAGGACCCGGCGGCCGGCGAAGACGTCGGCGACCTCGTAGTCGTGGGCGTGCATCTGCTCGCCGGTGAACTCGCCCGGGTAGGCGGGGTCGGGCAGGCGCGGGTCCCAGTTGTGCCCGTTGGCGACCACCACCGCGTCGAACCGCTCGGTGTCCTCCTCCGCGGTGACCAGCCAGCCGTCCCCGTCCTGGCCGCGCTCCACCCGGGTCACCTCCACGCCGAACCGGATGGCCTCGTTCAGGCCGAACCGGCGGGCGTAGTCGTCCAGGTAGCCGGCGACCAGGTCGGCGGACGGGTAGTCCGGCCAGTCGGCGGGCATCGGGTGGGCGGCGAACTCGGTTCGCCGGCGGCTGGTGTTGAGGTGCAGCGAGGCGTACGCGGGCGAGGCGCCGCCCCGCGGGTCCCGTACCCAGAGCCCGCCGGGCCGCTCGCGCCGCTCGAAGGCGACCACCTCGAGCCCGGCCTCGGTCAGCTCCTTGACGGCGGTCAGCCCGGCGGCCCCGGCGCCGACGACCGCGACCCTGCGGACCGGCGGGATCAGGGGTGCTCCGTGTGTCATGCGCAGAGGCTAAGCACCGGCCCGCCGCGGCAACAGGGGCTGGACGGAGCTCGGCGGCCGGAGCGCGGTCCGCCCCTCCTCTCGGCCGGACGGAAAGTCCGCCGGGCGAGCTTCGTCCCGGTGGGCGCGACCGGACGCCGAGCGGATCCGGCCATGTTGTCCGCAGGGCCGATCGGTGGCCCGGACCCCATTGGCCGCACCGGCTCAGGTCCATACCATCTGGCATCAGCGGAAGCCGTCGTCCCGCCCGGGCGCTCGCTCCCGCGGCACGGCGCGCGCACGGCCCTCGACTCCCTGCCCCCCACTCGCAAGGGACGTACAGCCATGAGACTTCCTCGTTCGGCGCTCCGCCTCCCCCTCACAGCCCTCACGCTGCTGCTCGCGTCCGCGCTGGCGGCGGCGCTGCTGCTCGCGACGGGCGCCCCCCGCGCGGCCGCCGCGCCGGACTCCGCCCCGGCCCGGGCGGCCGCCGCCGTCCAGACCTGGGCGGACGAGTTCGACGGGCCGGCCGGCAGCGCCCCCGATCCGGCGAAGTGGACGCTGGAGACCGGCGGTTCGGGCAACGGCAACAACGAGCTGCAGTACTACACCGCCAACCGGGCCAACTCGGCCCTCGACGGCAGCGGCAACCTGGTCATCACCGCCCGGCGCAACACCGACACCGGGCTCCAGTGCTGGTACGGCACCTGCCAGTACACCTCGGCCCGTCTGAACACCGCGCGCACCTTCACCCAGGCCTACGGCCACTTCGAGGCCCGCATCAAGATCCCGCGCGGTCAGGGCATCTGGCCGGCCTTCTGGATGCTGGGCAACGACCTGGGCAGCGTGGGCTGGCCCACCAGCGGCGAGATCGACGTCATGGAGAACATCGGCCGCGAGCCGGGCACCGTGCACGGCACGCTCCACGGACCGGGTTACTCCGGCGCCGAGGCCGTCGGGGCCGGCTACACCCTGCCCGGCGGCCAGGCCTTCGCCGACGGCTTCCACACCTTCGCGGTGAACTGGAGCCCCGGCTCCATCACCTGGTACGTCGACGGCAACGCCTACCAGACCCGGACCCCGGCCGACCTGGGCGGCGACCGCTGGGTCTTCGACCACCCGTTCTTCCTGATCCTCAACCTGGCGGTGGGCGGCAACTGGCCCGGCAGCCCCGACGGTTCGACCGGCTTCCCGCAGACCATGACGATCGATCACGTGCGCGTCGCCACCTCGGACGGCGGTTCCGTGCCCGCCCCGGCGCCGGGGCCGATCCGCGGCATCGGCGGCATGTGCGTGGACGTGGCGGGCGCGGGCACCGCGGACGGTACGCCCATCCAGCTGCACCCCTGCACCGGTCACGCGGCCCAGCGGTGGAGCTTCCCCGGTGACGGCACCGTGCGCGCCCTGGGCAAGTGCCTGGACGTCTCCGGCGGTTCCACGGCCGACGGCGCGGTGGTCCAGCTGTGGACCTGCAACGGCACCGGCGCGCAGAGATGGGTCCACACCGCGGCCCGCGACCTGACCAACACCGGCTCGAACAAGTGCCTGGACGCCAAGGGCAACTCCTCGGCCGACGGCACCCGGCTGCAGATCTGGACCTGCACCGGCGGCGCCAACCAGAAGTGGACCGTGGGCTGACGTGACCGGGCGGGGGTGAGGGCCGGCCGGTCCTCACCCCCGCCCTCGGGCCGCGGGGCCGGTCAGAGGCGCATCGCCTGCGGCTCGTCGCGCCGCGCCGGGTCGGGTCCGTCGTACGTCTGGACCACCGTGTAGTCGCCGTCGTGCCGGACGGGGCGGAAACCGGCGTCCTGGACCAGCTCCACCAGCTCGTCGCCGGCCGGGCCGTCGATCTCGTCGGCGCCGTGCTGGAGGGCGAGCTGCGCGGTGCGGTCGCCGTAGGTCCCGCGGAGGACCTTCAGGTGCGGGACGTTGTCCAGCAGCAGACGGGCCACCGCGAAC
This sequence comes from Streptomyces sp. NPDC002640, assembly GCF_053592575.1. Taxonomy (NCBI): domain Bacteria; kingdom Bacillati; phylum Actinomycetota; class Actinomycetes; order Kitasatosporales; family Streptomycetaceae; genus Streptomyces; species Streptomyces sp. NPDC002640. The sequence goes on from NZ_JBSFVZ010000018.1 coordinate 116,328, forward strand.
GCCTTCAGGACCTCGAGCCCGGACAGCGACCGGTCCGCGGTCGGGACGGCGGCCTGCTCCCGGCCGTCCCACTCCTCGCGGAACCGCAGCATCGCGTCGACGTCGGCGGCCCGCTCCCGCCCGCCGCCGAAGCCGAGGGCGAGCCCGCCGCCGGCCTCGGTGCCGTGGAAGTAGGCCACCTCGCCGTGGCGCGCGGTACGGGCCTCGTGGGCCAGCGCGCCCAGCCAGGCCAGGTCGTCCGACTCGTGGAGCGCGATGCCGTCCTCCCGGGTCAGGCGCTCACCGGCCCGAACCTTCCGCTCCAGCTCACGCTTGAGTCCGACGTCCATGGTGATTCCCTTCCTGACACGACCGCGCTCGAAAAAGACAAGCGTCCGGGCAAAACCGTACCTGTCGCCCCGGTCCCTCCCGCGACACCCCTCCCGCCACCGGCAACGGAAGCCCGAGGAGCCCGTGAGTACCGGTTCTGAGTATCCGCACTCATGTGCGCGGGCCGGGCCCGCGTCATCGTGCCGGTATGACGACGACACCACCGCCGGCCGAGGAGCTGCGGCTCATCGACGCCGAGCTGCGGGCCCTGGACGCGCGGCGCGCCCAGCTGCTGGCCCGTCGTGCCTGGCTGACGCAGGTGCTGTGGGCGGCGCGGACTCCCGCGGCCGCTTCCCCGACGCGGACGGCCGGGCCCCGGGGCGAGGCGTCCGCGCCGGACGTGCAGAACGTGCTGTTGCTGCTGGGCGGGCTGCTGCTGGGCATCGCCTCGCTGGTGTTCACCGTGGTGGCGTGGGGCTCGATGGGCATCGGCGGCCGGGCGCTGGTGCTGGGCGCGCTCACCGCGGTGGTGCTGGCGTCGCCGGCGCCGCTGCTGCGGCGCGGGCTGCGCGCCACGGCGGAGGCGACGGCCGGGCTCGGGATGACGCTGACCGTGCTGGACGCGTACGCGCTGCACCGGGCGGTGTGGCCCGAGGCGCCGGCGACCGCGTACGCGGCGGGGGCGTGCGCGCTGCTGGCGGCGGTCTGGGCGGGCTACGGCCTGCTGTTCCGGGAGCTGCGCGGGCCGTGGCCCTCGGCGGTCGCGGTGGCGCAGCTCGCATTGCCGCTGTGGGCGTCGGAGGGCAGCGGCGAGCTCTTCGTCGCGGCCCTGCTCACGACGGCCGCCCTGGACACCGCCGCCGCGCTGTGGCTGCGCCGCACGCCGGTGCGGTGGGCGGCGGCCGTCGGGGCCTGCGTCCAGGCCGTGCCGGCGGTGCCCCTCGCGCTGTGGCTGTCGGCGTCCGCGGACGGGCCCGGGGGCTCCGTGCCCGCCGGCCTGCTGCTCGCCTTCGCGGCGGCGATCGCCGGGGTGGCGGCGTGGCGGCTGCGGGTCGGCGGGTCCGCCACGGCCCTGGCGGTCGTCGCGGCGGTGCTCGCGGTGGCCGCCGCCGGGGGCCCGGTGCGGCCCGCGGTGCCGGGGGTGTGGGCGGTGCCGGTGTACCTGGCCTGTGCGCTGCTGCTGCTCGGCGCGGCCCGGACGGCGCCGCTGCCCGCCGTGCTGCGCGGGGGCGCGCTGTGGGCCTCTGCGGGTGTGCAGGGGGCCGCGCTGCTGTGGGCGCTGCCGCTGCCCGTCGTGGCGCTGGCGGAGCCGGTCGCACGGCCGGAGCTCGCCCACGACGGCCCGGCGCTGCTCGTCCTCGCGGTCCTCGCGGTCGTCGCGGCGGTGCTGCCGGTGGCGGGCCCGGACGAGGCGTGGCGGGCCCGTGGCCGGCGGGGGGCGACGGTCCTCGGCGCCGCCGCGCTGTACGCGCTGCCGACGGTGTTCGAGCTGCCCCACGAGGCGGGGCTCGCCGTCCGGGTCCTGGTGGTGGCGGGCGCCCTGGAGGTCGCCCGGCGGACGGCCGGCGGGGCGTGGACCGCCGTGGTGGTGGCCCTGGTCGCCTCGGGCGGGACCGCGGTGTCGGCGATGTCCGACCGGTGGGCGCCCCTGGTGGTGCTGCCGGTGCTGGTCGCGCTGTTCACGGCGTTCTCCCTGGCCCGCCGCCCGCTCGCCCGGGCCGGTCTGCCCGCCGCCCTGGCCCACGCGGCGCTGCTGGTCTGCTCGGTCGCCGCCCTGCGGGACTGGGAGGCGTCCACGGCCGGACTGCTGCTGCTCGCGGTGCCGGCCGCCGCGGCGCTCCTCGCGGCCCGGCCCGGGACCGGGCCGGCGACCGTCCCGGTGGAGGCCACCGGCGCGGGTATCGGGGTCTGCGCGCTGCTGCTCACCCTGCTGGACGCGCCGGTGTTCGCCGTGGCGCTGGCCCTGGCGGGTGTGATCACCGGAGCGACCGCGCTGCGCGCCGATCGCCGTCCGGTGGGGTACGCCTCGGGCGCGCTGTTCCTGCTGGCCGCCTGGGTGCGGCTGGCGGCCTGGGAGGTCACCGCCCCGGAGGCGTACGCGCTGCCGGTCGCGGTGCCGATGCTGGTGCTGGGTGTGCTGCGCCGCCGCCGGGACACCTCGGTGTCCTCCTGGTCGGCGTACGCCCCCGGCCTGGCCGCGGGCCTGCTGCCGAGCCTGCTCGCGGCCTGGGCCGACGCGCACGCGACCCGGCCGCTGCTGCTGGGCCTCGCGGCCCTGGCGGTCACCGTCGCCGGAGCGGTGCGGCGCCTGCAGGCGCCCCTGGTGCTGGGCGGCACGGTGCTGGTCCTGGACGCCCTGCACGAGCTCGCGCCCTACCTGGTGCACGCTCTGGGCGCCCTCCCCCGCTGGGCTCCCCCGGCGGCGGCCGGTCTGCTGCTCCTGCTGCTGGGCACCACCTACGAGCGCCGGCTGCGCGACGCGCGCCGGGCCCGGGAGGCGCTGCGCCGGATGGGGTGAACCCGCCGTGCCGGGGGGCCCGGTGCCCGGGCCCCCCGGGGGCGCTGCACGGCCGCGGTCAGGGCGACCGGTCCTCCAGGTACCGCGTGTGGGTCTCCTGCCGCCGCGCCTCGGCCTCGCGCAGGGTCGCGGCGAGGCGCAGGCACTCGTCGTGCAGCAGGGTGAGCTGGCGGTCGAGGTGCCGCTCCGGGGGTTCCTGGCCGGGGGCCGTCCGGGTCCACCAGCGGGTGCGGACGAAGGCGTCCACCGCCTCGGGGACGTCCTGCCGTACGGTGCGGGCCAGGCTGTGCACGGCCTCCGGGTCGTGGGCGAGCAGTTCCCGGCTCCACCCCGGGTCCAGCAGGGCGCCCAGCAGGTCCGTCAGCTCGACGAGCCGGCCCGAGGCCGCGGGCGGCAGGTCGAGGCCGTCCAGGTAGGCGGTCAGCCGGTCCAGGTCGCCGCGGACCGCAGCCAGTGCGGAGGACGGGTCCGGGAAGTCCGGCGGCGCGGGCCGCTCCGGCGGGGCGATCAGCGCACCGGCCCCGTAGAGCCCGGCGACCACGGCGGGCCAGTACGTTCCGGCCACGCCGGTGAAGGTGAGGGCGAGCCCCACCACTCCCCCGGCGCCGCCCGCGAGGTTCTTGCGGGACTCCAGGAACCTCAGCACCCGGCCGCTCCTACTGGTAGCCACGGATCTCCTCGAAGGCGCCGTCCAGCGAGCCGTCCCGGGCGTCGAAGAGGCGGCCGCCGGTCAGCTCGGTGACGTGGGTGAGCTCGTCGCGGTCGGAGTCGCCGAACAGGACGGCGAAGACCGGGGTGCGCTGCCGGTGGACGTCGAGCCCCCGGTAGAAGCTGTCGAAGTCGTCCGCGGCGCGGCCGGTGGTGTTCTCGCCGTCCGTCATCAGGACGATCGAGGTGAAGGCGGAGTCGTCCGCGCCGAGATGGTCGTACGCCTCCATCAGCGAGGAGTAGACCGCGGTGTCCCCGGCGGCCTCCAGCGCCTCGGCGTCCCGGCGGATCGCCCGCAGGCCGGTGTCGGGGTCGGCGGGGTCGACCACATGGGTGCGGACGTCCTTCACCTCGCTGCCGAACGGCATCAGGGTGACCTCCTCGCGGTCCCGGAAGTCGGACGTCAGGCCGGTGAGCGCCGTCTTGAGGTCCTCCAGCCGGTCCCCGCGCATGGAGCCCGAGGTGTCCAGGACGTACACGGTCCGGGACGGGCGGCGCAGTTCGTTCTCGTAGGAGTCGATGAGTCCGTCGGCCACCGTCCTGCTGCCGGGGAAGGGCAGTTCGCGGCGCCGCGAGTCGTCCAGCCCCGCCGCGGGTTTCACGGAGGGGACGACGGGGCGGCGCAGGGTCTGTTCGGTGATGCTGCGCTGGGCCTGGGGGGAGCGCAGGGCCTCGGCGAGCCGGGCGACCTCGTCCCGGGCCTCGGCGTCCGAGGCGGCCAGCGAGGTCAGCGGGTAGTCGGCGGTGACCACGCCGTCGGTCGGGCGGACCACGGTGAGGCCGGGGATGCCCTCGAGGACCGATTCGTAGTTCAGCAGCGCGTCCACGTCGTCGCGGCGGCGGTAGGCGGAGGCCAGCCAGCCGGAGGAGCCGGAGGTGAGCCGCTGCCCGGCGAAGAACTCGCGCAGTCTCGGGCGGCTCTTCTCCACGTCGCCCTCGGTCAGCGCGGACTGGGCGCCGGACAGCGCGGAGGCGACCGAGATCAGCGTGGCGAAGCCGGAGTGGGAGCGTGCCGGGTCGGTCATGCCGTAGGTGAGGCGGCCGTCGCGGACCGCCCGCTCGACCTGGGCCCAGGTGACCGCGTCGGGTTCCCAGCCGAGCTCGGTCATGGTTTCCGGACGAACGCCCAGGGCGACCGGGCTGGTCATCACCGGGGTCTCCGAGACGACCTTCCGGGCGGCCTCGGGGCTGAGCCGGAGGTAGTCGTTGGACGACAGCCACAGCGCGTCGTAGCGTCCGTCGGCCTGGCCGCTCTCCAGCAGCCGGACGGCGTCCAGGGTGCCCATGTAGGTGGGGCGGACGGTGAGTCCGGTGTCCTCGCGCAGCCCGTCGAGAATCTTCTCCATGTCGGCGAGCTCGCTGGAGGCCAGGATGCGCAGGACGCCGGGACGGCGGACGGTGTCGTCCCGGCCGCCGTCGTCGTCCCGCGCCCCCGTGCAGGAGGCGACGCCGGCGAGCAGGGTGAGGGCGGCCAGGACGGCGGCCCAGGATTTCGGGATTCTCATGCGGGCTCCCCCTGGTTCCGGCTGCGCTCCAGGTGGCCGCTCGCCGCCTGGAGTTCGCCGGTCAGCGACTCGACGGTGGCGGCCATGGTCTCGGTCGCCTTCGCCTTGTAGGTGTCGATGGCGTCCAGGGTCCGGAAGATCTGCTGGAACGCCGCCCGCAGGGTCTCGGCGCCCACGGCGGGGTCGGCGGCGATCCGCTGGATGTCGCCGCTCTGGGTGGCGAGCATCTCCGCGTTGGCCCGGATCAGGTCCTCGGTGGTGCCGCGCAGCGCGTCCACCTGGGCGGCGACCTTCCGCTGGTGTTCCAGCGCGGACGCCAGCATCACCGAGATCCGCAGCGCCGAGACGGTGGTGGTGGCCGCCCGGTCGACGCCCTTGACCAGTTCCTCGTTGTTGCGGCGCACCACGTCCATGGCGAGGTAGCCCTGGGCGCAGACCGCGAGCTGGGTCAGCAGGTCCTGGTGCTTCTGCCGGACGGGGAAGAGCACGTCGGAGCGGAGCGCGTCGGCCTGCACCGGGTCGGACGCCTCGACGGCGGCGATGTGCTCCTCCACCGCGCGGTCCAGGGCCTCGGTGAGCACGGCGTGCTCCTGGAGCCGCTCCATGGTCTCCCACAGCCGCACCCGCTCGGTCTGCAACGCGGCGTTGTCGCGGCGCAGTTCGTCCTGGCCGCTGCGCAGCGCGCCGACGACGGCGTTGAGCGTGCCCTGCGCGGAGGCGTACGTGGCGACGTGGTCGCGGAACCTGTTGCCGCCGGGCAGCCGGGACAGGAGCCGGCGTCCCCGGCCGGCCGGCCGCTCGCCCGGGTCGAGGTCCTCGACGACGCGCCGCAGTTCGACCAGCGAGCCGGTGACCCTGCTCTGCGCGTCGCCGCCGCCCGCGGCGAGGCTGCGCACGGTCCGTTCCAGCATGCGGTTGGACTGGGCGGCCGCGGCGCGCATGTCGCCCGCGCCCAGGTCTGTGATCTCCCCGATCCGCCGCGCGAACTGCGGTGAGCGTGCGTCGAGTCGGGCGATCTCCTGGACATGTGCCTCGGCCTTGCGGGCGAGTTCGTCGCGGACCTGGTCGCCCACGGGCACCAGTCCACCGGCCTTGTCCCGGGGCACCGCCGCCACCGGCTCGGGCGGGGTGAGGATGAAGTCGTCCGCGCCGTCGGGCGCCTGGAGGTGTGTCATGACTGCTGTTCCCCCTGTCCGCGCGCCCGCAGCACCAGTTCGCGCAGCACCTCGAAGGTGGGCACGGGAGCCTGCCGGACGCCGGTGAGTTCCTGGTTGAGGTGGTCCGCGTGGTCCTGGGTGGCCTGGACGAACTCGGCGCCGGCGCCCTGCGGGCGGAAGCCGTGGCGCACTGCCAGAGCCCGCAACTCCGGGTCGGTGCCCAGGAGTTCGCCGAGCGCCCGGCCGTCCTCGCCGAGCGGCACGACCGTGTGGTCGCTGTTGGCGGTGGTGTCCGGGTAGAGGACCATCATGTCGCCCGGGTCCTGCCCCGCAGTGAGCAGCGCGGCGACCTGGGACTCGTAGACCAGCACCAGCGGATTGCCGACGCCGCTGACGAAGTCACGGAAGGCGGCGTCGGAGCTCGCCTGCTGCGCCCCCTGCACGACGGTCAGCTTCCGCATCAGCGGCCCGGTGCGGTCCAGGCCGGCCCGGTCGGCGACCACCTTGCCGCCGTTGGCCACGTAGGAGGCGGCGGCGAGGTGGAGGGCGCCGGAGTTGGAGGACTCGGGGTCGGTGGTGGTGATGAACAGGGTGCCGGAGAGCTCGCCGTGGGCGTCGGACCCGTCGAGCTCCTGCCAGGTGCGGTCCTCCCGCACCGCCTCGAGGTACGCGTCCATCCTGAGCACGCCGCGGTTCGGGTCCAGCTCCGCCAGCCCGTTGGCCGCGAGGACCTCGGCGGCGGAGCGGTGGGCCACCACCACCAGCGGCGAGTAGAACGGCCGCGGCAGCGGCTTGCGGACCTTGTGCCGGTCGGCCAGGGCGTCGGCCGGCGCCTGGCTGGACGGGAAGGCGAAGTCGTAGCCCTCGAGGTCCATGCTCTCCATGGCCCAGGACCCGGCGGTCTCCGTCTTCACCGTCCAGCCCTCGTCGGCGAGGGCCTTCACCACGTCGGGGTCGGCGAAGAACTCGGTCTTCTCCGACCCGATCACTCCTCGCACGGTCTTCGTCGCCGTGCCGGTCTCCCCGGTCCCCCCGGTGTCCCGTCCCATCAGGACGGCGGCCACCACACCGCCGATCAGGAGGACGGCGAGGACGATGCCTGCGATGCGTTTCACACCGGGGAGCGTGCTCCCGGAACGGGACATTCCCCGACGGCCCGGATGAACGGGAGGTGTCGGGCGCATCCCGATATTCAAGCGGAGCCGGTCGCTCCGCCCGCAGGCGCGCGGCTCCGCCTCGTCCGGCTGAGCGCGGCCCCCGCCGTGTCGGCGGGGGCCGCGCTCAGGCGTCGGGGGCCGCGCGGCTCAGGCGTCGGGCGTGTCGAGGACGCTGTCGATCCGGGCGAGGTCCCGGAGCCAGGTGGCCGCCGAGCTGTCGGAGGGGGCGCGCCAGTCGCCGCGCGGCGAGAGCGAACCGCCGGCCGCCACCTTGGGGCCGTTGGGCATCGCCGACCGCTTGAACTGCGCGAAGGCGAAGAAGCGGCGGCAGAACACCTCGAGCCACTTCCGGATCTCGGGGAGGTCGTAGGCGACCCGCTTGGCCTCGGGGAAGTTGGCCGGCCAGGCGCCCGCGGCGGCGTCGTGCCAGGCGTGCCAGGCCAGGAAGGCGATCTTCGACGGCCGAAAGCCGTACCGGAGCACGTGGAAGAGGGTGAAGTCGTGGAGGGCGTAGGGGCCGATCTTCGACTCGGTGGACTGCATCTCCTCGCCGGGGACCAGTTCCGGGCTGATCTCGGTGTCGAGGATGGCGGCCAGCGTCTCGCCGGTCGCCTCGTCGAACTGGCCGCTGCCGATGACCCACCGGATCAGGTGCTGGATGAAGGTCTTCGGGACGCCGGAGTTGACGTTGTAGTGGCTCATCTGGTCGCCGACGCCGTACGTGCTCCAGCCCAGCGCCAGCTCCGACAGGTCTCCGGTGCCGAGCACGATGCCGCCGCGCTGGTTGGCCAGCCGGAACAGGTAGTCGGTGCGCAGGCCCGCCTGCACGTTCTCGAAGGTGACGTCGTAGACCGGCTCACCCGCCGAGAAGGGGTGGTCCATCTCCTGGAGCATCAGCCGCGCGGTGGGAGTGATGTCCAGTTCCGCCGCCGTGACGCCGAGGGCGTTCATCAGCTTGTGCGCGTTGCCCTTGGTGTGGTCGCTGGTGGCGAAGCCGGGCAGGGTGAAGGCGAGGATGTCGCTGCGCGGGCGGTCGGCGCGGTCCATGGTCTGCGCGGCGACGATCAGCGCGTGGGTGGAGTCCAGGCCGCCGGAGACGCCGATGACGATCTTGGGGTCGCCGATCGCGGCCAGCCGCTGCTGGAGCGCGCTGACCTGGATGTTGTACGCCTCGTAGCAGTCCTGGGCGAGGCGCTCGGGGTCGGCGGGCACGAACGGGAACCGCTCGAGGCTGCGGCGCAGTCCGAGGTCGCGGGTGGGCGGGTCGAGCCGGAAGGAGACCTCGCGGAAGTCGCCCGTGCGGGCGGCGTGGGTGCGGCGGTTGTCGTCGAAGGTGCCCATCCGCAGGCGTTCCTGCCGGAGCAGGTCGAGGTCGACGTCGGCCACCGCGTACCGGTCGCCCTGCGGGAACCGGTCGGTCTCCGCGAGCAGCACGCCGTTCTCGTGGATCATGGTCTGCCCGTCCCAGGACAGGTCCGTGCTGGACTCGCCCAGTCCGGCCGCCGCGTAGACGTAGGCGGCCAGGCAGCGGGAGGAGGCTGAGCGGCAGTACAGCTTGCGGTCCTCGGCGCGGCCGACGGTGATCGGGCTGCCGGAGAGGTTGAGCAGCACCGTCGCCCCGGCGAGCGCGGCCTCGGCGCTGGGCGGCACCGGCACCCACATGTCCTCGCAGACCTCGGCGTGGATCACCAGGCCGGGCACGTCCTCGGCGGCGAAGAGCAGGTTCACGCCGAACGGCACATCCTGGCCGCCGATCCGGAGGGTGCCGCCGCGCTCGTCGTCGCCGGCGGCGATCTGCCGCTTCTCGTAGAACTCGCGGTAGTTCGGCAGGTAGGACTTGGGCGCCACGCCGAGGACGCGGCCGCGATGGACCACCACCGCGCAGTTGTACAGCCGGTTGCGGTGGCGCAGCGGGGCGCCGACCACCAGGACGGGCAGCAGGTCGGCGGAGCCGGCCACCACGGTGGCGAGCGCCGTCTCCACCTCGTCCAGGAGGGCGTCCTGGAGCAGCAGGTCCTCGATGGAGTATCCGCAGAGGTTCATCTCCGGGAAGACGGCGACGGCGACTCCGTCCTCGTCACACCGGCGGGCCTGCCGCAGGACCGCCTCGGCATTGGCGGTGGGGTCGGCGATCGCGGTGTGACCGGTGCAGGCGGCGATCCGCGCGAAGCCGTGCTGGTAGAGCGACCAGAAGTTCAACGGGACTTACTCCCCCGAGAGTTGGGCGGGCGGCAGCCCTGACGACCGCGGGTCGGCCCGGTCAGGGCACTGCAAAGCCTACGACCTGCCCGGACACCGGCACGGAGCGGCCTCTCCTGCTTCGACAGGCATCGACATAGACGCATGTCGAACCGGGTGGGACAATGGGGTCATGCCCGACGCCAGGACCTCCCTCCCGCTCCTCGACCCCGCCCCCGACGCCGCTGCGGTGCCGTGCTGCCCGCCGCTCACCGAGCGCCCGCTGGACGCCCGGGAGGCGGAGACCGCGGCCCGCATGTTCAAGGCCCTCGGGGACCCGGTCCGGCTGCGGCTGTTCTCCGCGGTGGCCTCGCACCCGGGCGGCGAGGCCTGCGTCTGCGACATCTCCGACGTCGGCGTCTCCCAGCCGACCGTCTCGCACCACCTGAAGAAGCTGAGGGAGGCCGGCCTGCTGACCTCCGAGCGCCGCGGGACCTGGGTCTACTACCGGGTCGCGCCGTCCGTCCTGGCCTCCATGGGACGGATCCTCACGGGAGCGGCCGGCGACAGCGACGTCTGACCGGCTCCCGCCGTCGGCCCGGGGTGGTCAGTCCTCCTCGGGCGTCGCGAAGTCCGCGGGGGCGGGGAACGTCACCGAGGCGCAGTCCCTGCGGGTGGTGACCTCGTCGACGTAGGCCCGGAAGAGCGCTTCGAGGCGTCGTCGCGGGACCACCCGGTCGTAGCTGCTGGACGCGGTCATGGTGTGGACCTGCGGACGCTTCCCGGCGCAGACGGAGGACGCCCACCACAGCGAGTCGTCGGCGGCGCGGCCGGCCTTGCCGGGCTCGGCCGGGACGCCGGGCGCGGGATGTCCCATGGTGTCGAGGTGGATGTTCCTCGCCCGCTCGCCCCGGTAGGTGTGGAACGAGACGAACCAGTCCCCGGGGCGGAAGGGGTGGTCGAGTTCGCGCGTCCGCCGGTGGGTCTCCGCGGCCGAGGACCTGCGGGACTCGCTCAGCACCAGCGCGCAGCGCTCGTCCCACAGCCGGTCGTCGACGCGGCTCTCCAGAACCTTGTCGGGGCGGTCCGGGTCCTTCGCGAAGCCGCCCTCGCGGTACCAGGCGCAGGTGTCCTCCGCCCGTGCGGCCGGCACGTCTCCCTCCGGGAGGGCCGGTATGCCCTCGGGCGGATCCGGCAGGCGGTCCTCGCAGCCGGCCTTCTCCGCGAGGTTGTTGGCGGTGGCCACGGCCGTTTCCGCGAGGACGTCCCGGTCGTGACCGGTGATCTGGCCGTCCGCGGCGGTGAAGGGGCGTCCGGTGTCGAGGCCGGCCCTCGCCCAGAGTTCCTCGACGGAGTGGCCGTTCACCTCGCCGCCGGGGCAGGGAAGGCTGACGGTGACGCCGGCGTCGGTGACCAGCCCGGCGATGTCCTTGCCGAGGGGCTGGGAGGGGTGCGTGGTGCTCTTGTACCAGTTGTCGTCGTTGAGGACCGAGTCGTAGGTCTTCTCGGGGGACCCGTGGCCGTGCTCGAGTCCGCCCACCGCCGCCGTGAAGAACCGTCGGCTCTCGGCCCCCGTACCGGCCTTCTCGGCGGCCTCCGTGCTGAACAGCTCGCACATCTGGGGAAACCCTTCCGAGAGGTCGATGTTCCCCTCGTCGCCCTGCCGCAGCGTGACGTCGCCGCCCGCCGGGGACAGTTCGAGGACGCTCCCGGCGGGGACCAGGCCGCCGCAGGCCTCAGCGATGCGGTGGCGGTTGGCCACGGCCTGCCAGATCAGCGTGCCGCCCCAGACGCATCCCGCGACGGCGGCCAGGCACAGCAGGACGTTGACAGGTGTGCGTACGCGTTCCGGAACCACGGCATTCCCCCTGAGCGCCCGACGGCATCGGCTCCGGAATCCAACAGGGGTCGCGCGGGGGCGGAGCCGCCCGCCTCCCCGGGGGCGCGGCCGGGGAGGCGAGGCGGGGCCGCTACGGCTTCGCCCGGTAGGCGCGGGGCAGGCGGTAGCCCTCCTCGGCGAGGACGTCGCGGACGACGTCCGGGGCGTCGGTGATCAGGCCGTCCACGCCGAGCCCGAGCAGGTGCCGGACGGTCGCCGGGTCGTCGACGGTCCACGGCACGACCTCGAGCCCCGCCCGGTGCGCGGAGTCGACCAGTTCCCGCGTGGTGAAGGGGACGTACCCCGGGTCCTCGACGCCGCCGCCCTGCGGGTCGCCGTGCACCGGGGAGACGGCGTCGGCGCCGAACGAGGCCGCCGCGGCCACGTAGCGCCGCTGGAGGGAGCCCTCGAAGTCGTCGATGTCGAGGCCGCCCAGCCAGGGCGAGGCCCCCGGCAGGCCCTGCTGCAGGAACTGCTGCCCGTTGGTGAGCGCCACCACCGGCAGCCGGGGCTCCAGTTCCCGCACCCGCATCAGGGCGCCCCAGTCGAAGCTCTGCACGGTGACCTGCCGCAGCATCCGCGCGCGCCGCGTCTCGTCGATCACGGTCCGCACGAACCGCTCCCGCGGCGCGGTCTCGTGCGGGGCGCCGGCCTCCACCTTGGTCTCCACGTTCAGGGTGACCCCGTAGGCCCGGTACCGGTGCACCAGCGCGTAGACCTCGGACAGCAGCGGCATCCGCGCCCCGGGCGCCAGGCGCTGGCCCGGGAACTTCGCCTGACGCAGCGATCCGCAGTCCAGCGTGCGGATCTGCGCGAGGGTGAGGTCCTTGACGTACTTCTTGCCGGGCACGTACGGGTACTCGGGGTCACCCGGGAAGGCGGGCCCGGTGTCCTGGCAGTTGCGCTCCTGGACGTCGCGGTCGTGGGTGACCACCGCGTACCCGTCCTCGGTGACCTGGACGTCCAACTCCAGGGTCGTGACGCCGAGTTCCAGGGCGCGGGCGAAGGCGGGCAGCGTGTTCTCCACCGTCATCGCCGCGCCGCCGCGGTGCGCCTGGAGGTCGAACGCACGCTTGTGGTGCGGACGTTCGGAGGCCGAGGCCCCGGCGGACGCTCCCGCGACGAGCCACACCGCGAGTGCGGCGGCGACGGCGTCGCGCAGGACCGGGCGTCTCCGGCGGGGGCGCGTGGTGTTCTCTCGGAATGCCATGGGCCGAACCTGCCCGCATTCGGCAGCGCGCACATGACCAATGCCCCGCCTTCCGGTGAAGCGCGGCCGAAGCGCCTCGTCGCGGCGACGCGGGCCGACGCGGCCGACGTGGCCGACGTGGCCGACGCAGGCCGACGCGGGCCGGGCCACCGGCCGGGCCCTGTCCGGTGGCCCCGGGGCGCGGGCTCGGGGAGGCTGGAGGGGGACCACGGCGGCGGCGAGGCGACGACGGGCCGGGACGGGAGCCGGAAGTGAACGAGCCAGTGATCGTAGGGGTGGACGGTTCGCCGTCCGGTTTCGCCGCGGTCGACGCGGCGGCCGACGAGGCCCGGCTGCGGGGCGTCCCCCTGCGGATCGTGCACGCCTTCGGCAACCGGCCCGGCCGGTTCCCGGGCGTCACGCCGACCCCGGAGATGAGCGGGCGGGGGCTGGCCGGGCTGGTGCACGGAGTGCCGTCCGAGGCGGAGGAGCGGGCACGCGCCCGGGTGCCGGGCCTCGAGGTCACCCGTTCGGTGGTGTCCGGGGAGCCGCTGGAGGTCCTGACCATCGAGTCCCGCTCGGCGAGCCTGGCCGTCGTGGGCAGCCGGGGCCTGAACACCTTCTCCTCGCTGCTGCTCGGCTCCACGGCGGTGCACCTGGCCGCGCACGGCCACTGCCCGCTGATGGTGGTCCGGGGACGCCCCTCCCCGGCCGGCCCGGTGCTGCTCGCCGTGGACGGGTCGGACGCCGGCGAGGCGGCGGTGGCCTTCGCCTTCGCCGAGGCGGAGCTGCGTGGGGCGCCGCTGGTGGCGCTGCACGTCTGGAACAGCCGGAGCGAGGACGCCCTCGACGACCCGCTCGACCCGATGCGCATCGTGGTGGACGTCGACCGGCTGGAGGCGGCGCAGCGGCGCCTGCTCGACGACACGCTGGCGCCGTACCGGGCCGCGCACCCGGACGTCCGGGTCGAGCCCCGGCTGGTCCGCTCCCGGATCCGTGCCGCCCTGCTGAAGGCCAGTGGTGAGGCGCGGCTGGTCGTGGTGGGCGCCCGCGGCCGGGGCGGCTTCCAGGGCATGCTGCTGGGCTCGGTCAGCCAGGCCCTGCTGCACCACGCCGACTGCCCGGTGATCGTGGTCCGCGGCCGCCACTGACCCGCACCGTCCGCGGGGCCGCGGGGCGGTCGCGGTGCCTGTGCGCCTACCGTGCCCGGCTCCCCTACGGCGCGCCGGCGGCCAGGCGGCGCAGGGTGTCCGCGGCGGGTTCGGTCCGTGCCTGCCGGTATCCGGTGCCGGCCCACAGGTGGACGACCGAGGTGTCCCCGGCGGCGGTGCCCGCCTTGCGGAGCGGGGCGGTGAGGTGGTGCAGCGCCGGGTAGCCGAGCGGGGCCGACGGTCCGTGCAGGTCGGTGAAGCGGTTCCGCAGGGCCCGGGCGGGGCGGCCGGTGAAGGCGGTGGTGAGGACCGTCTCCGTGAAGGCGGGGTCGGCGAGGGCGTCCCGGTGGGGTGCGGACGCCCCGCTCTCCGAGGTGCGCAGCAGCAGGGTGCCGACGGAGACCGCCTCGGCGCCCGCGCGCAGTGCCGCCCCCACGTCCTCGGGGCCCGCGACGCCTCCCGCGGCGACGACCGGCAGCGGCACCGCCCGGCGCACCGCGTCGACCAGGTCGGGCAGCGGCACGTCGGCGGGCGGCCGCCCGGGGGTGAGGGTGGCGGAGTGGCCGCCGGCCGCGCAGGCCTGCACCACGAGCGCGTCGACGCCCCGGTCGGCGGCGCGTGCCGCCTCCTCGGGCGAGGTCACCGACTGTAGGACGGCCGTGCCGGCCTTCCGCAGCGCCGCCACCAGCTCGGCGCCGGGCAGCCCGAAGGTGAACGACACCACCGGCACCGGCCGGGCGAGCAGCAGTTCGGTCTTCCGCTCCCACTGGTCGTCGTCCTCCACGGGCGGACCGTCCGGGAGGGCGATGCCGAGGCGTTCCGCCTCGGGTGCCAGGGTGCGGGCGTAGTCGCGGTAGGCCCGCGGTTCCACCGGCACGGGCGGCGGGGTGAACAGGTTGACGCCGAACGGGACGCCGGCGGCCCGCACCCGCTCGATCTGCGCCGCCAGCGCGTCGGGGGTCCGGTATCCGCCCGCCAGGAAGCCGAGGCTTCCGGCCCGGGCGGCGGCCAGCGCCAGCTCGGGTGTCCCGGCGCCGCCCGCCATGGGCGCGGCGAGGACGGGCAGGGTCGGGCCGAGGCGGTCGAGGAGGCGTGTACGCACGATGCTCCGATGCGGGACGGGATGCGGGCGGCGGGATGCGGGCTGAGGACGGCGGGCGGGGCGGGCTGCGGTTCCGCCGCCGCCCGGACCACTCTAGGAACCCGCCCTCCGGTCGTGATCGCGGGTCCCGTGGAGCGTGCGCGGTTGGCCCGAACCCGTGGGTACGCCACCCGTCCGGCGGGTACCCGCCGCGCCGGTGCCGCCGAGCCGGTGCGGCGCGGCGCGATACTCCGCGGAGCCGGCCCGAGCGCCGGAACCGCCCGAGGAGAGGAAGTGCGCGTGCACCGGACGGACGGAGCCGATCGATGACCCTGCTGTACGACGCCGAACTGACCGCCGCGTTCGACCGGGGCGCGGGGTCCTACGACCGCCTGGTCGCTCTCAGCCCGGGCCACCACGCCCACCTGCGCCGTTCCGCCCGCCGGCTGGCGCTGCCCGAGGGCGGCGCGGGCCGCAGGGTGCTGGACCTCGGCTGCGGCACGGGCGGGTCGACCGCGGCGCTGGCCGCCGCCTTCCCGCGGGCCGAGATCGTGGGCGCCGACGCCTCGTCGGCGATGCTGGCCCGGGCACGGGCCCGGCGAGGCCTGGAGCGGGTGCGGTTCGTCCACGCGACGGCGGAGGAACTGGTCGCGGACGGTGCGCACGGGCCGTTCGACGCGGTCTTCGCCGCCTACCTCTTCCGCAACGTCACCGACCCGGACGCGGTCCTGCGCGGCGTCCACGACCTGCTGGCGCCCGGCGGCCGTCTGGTGGCACACGAGTACGCGCTGAGCGGCCGGCGCGCCGACCGCGCGGTGTGGTCGGCGGTCTGCCGGGGCCTGGTGGTGCCGCTGGGCACGGCGCTCGGGGACCGGGCGCTGTACCGGCATCTGTGGCAGAGCGTCCTGGAGTTCGACACCGCTTCGGAGTTCGCCGCCCGGATGCGCCGTGCGGGCTTCGACGGGGTCCGGGCACTGCCGCTGCCGGGCTGGCAGACCGGGGTGGCCCACACCTTCGCCGGGCGGCGCCACCCGATCACGGGGGACGTCTGAACCGGCGCGGTCCGGCACCGCGGGCGGGCCCGGTCGGCGCGGTCCGGCGCCGCGGACAGGCCCGGTCGGCGCGGGCCGGCCTGAGGGCGGCGCGGTCGGTCCGAGGGCGGCGCCCGTCGGTCCGGAAGGGCCCGTCAGTCCGGAAGGGTGGTGGACGGCCGGGCGGGGACGCCGAGGGCGAGCAGCGCGGTGTCGTCGTCGAGGTCCTCGCCGAAGCGGTCGAGGAGCGCCTTCACCTCGTCGACGAGCCGGGCGGCGCCGAGCGGGCCGAGCCGGCGGGCGAAGTCCCGCAGGCCCTCGCCGCCGAAGAGGTCGCCGGGGCCGTCGCCGGTCCTGGCCTCGGTGAGCCCGTCCGTGTAGAGGAGCAGCGTGTCCCCCGCCAGGAGCGTGGTGGAGGCGGTCACGAAGTCGGCGCCGGGCACGATGCCGATCAGCATCCCGCCGGGGGTGTCGAGGTACTGGATCGCGCCGGAGGCCCGCAGGACGAGCGCGGGCGGGTGTCCCCCGGAGCCCAGCCGCACGTGGGCCCGGCCGCGTCCGGGTTCCGGTTCCACCACTCCCGCCACGGCGGTGCAGAAGCGCACGTTCCCGTCGTCGCCCTCGTTGCGCTCGCAGAGGGCGGCGTTCAGCGACCTCAGGGCGCCCAGCGGGTCGTGGTCGTGGAAGGCGGCGGCCCGCAGGGTGTAGCGGGTGAGCGAGGTGACCGCGGCCGCCTCCAGGCCGCGGCCGCTGACGTCGCCGAGGAAGAACGCCCAGCGACCGCCGCCGATCTCGAAGACGTCGTAGAAGTCGCCGCCGAGCCGGTCGGGGGAGAACGCCCGGTAGTGGCAGGACAGGTCGAGGCCCGGGACGACGGGCAGGGCCGGCGGCAGCAGCGCCTGCTGGAGCACGTGGAACGCCTCGTCGCGGCGGGCCCGGTCGGTGTCGGCCTGCCGCCGTGCGGTCTCGGCCTCCCGCTGCGCCCGCTCGGCGTCCAGTCGCGCCTCCTCGGCCCGCGCCCGCGCCCGGTCGGCCTCCTTGCGCTGCCGCAGCAGTTCCTCCTCGTACCTGCGCCGGTCGGAGGCCTCGAACACGGTGGTGCGGATCAGCCGCGGTTCGCCGTCCTCGCCGTACTTGACGGTGGAGGACACCAGGACCGGGAGCCGTGAGCCGTCGGCGGTCTTCAACTCCAGCGCGATGCCGCCCAGTTGGCCGTGCATGCGCAGCAGCGGGGCGAAGTGGGTCTCGTGGTACAGCTTTCCCCCTGCGGTGAGGAGGTCGGCGAACCGGGTGCGGCCCACGGTGTCGGACCGCTCGGCCCCCAGCCATCTCAGCAGGGTGGAGTTGATCCGGACGATGGTGCCGTCCATCCTCGTGGACAGGTAGCCGCAGGGCGCCGAGTCGTACAGTTCCTCGGCGTCGTCCCCGGGCTCCTCCACCGGGCAGGGGGCGTCCGCGTCCTCCGGCGGGTGCCCGTGGTTCACCGCGCGCGGTCCAGGAACTCGAGGACGGCGTCGGCGGTGGCGTCCGGGTTGCTCAGCTGCGGGCAGTGGCCGTTGGCGTCGAGGGTCACCTGGCGCGAGCCGGGGATGTGGTCGTGCACGAAGGCGCCGACCTGGGGCGGCGCGATGGCGTCCTGGGAGACGTCCACGACCAGCGTGGGGACGTCCACGCCCGCGAGGTCGTCGCGGTTGTCGGAGAGGAAGGTGGCCTGCGCGAAGACGCGGGCCATGGCCGGGTCGGTGGAGCAGAAGCTCTCGGTGAGCTCGTCGCCGAGCTCCGGACGGTCCGGGTTGCCCATGATGACCGGCGCCATGGCGGAGGACCAGCCCAGGTAGTTGGCGTCCAGCGAGGCCAGGAGTTCGTCGATGTCCTCGGCGCTGAACCCGCCGTGGTACTCGCCCTTGTCGATGTAGCACGGCGACGGGGTGATCATGGCGAGGGCCGTGATCCGTTCGGGCGCCGCGCGGGCGGCCAGGACGCCGATCATGGAGCTGACGGAGTGGCCGACGAAGGCGACGTCCCGCAGGTCCAGCTCCTCGCTGATCTCGACCACGTCCCGGGCGTATCCCTCCAGGGAGGAGTAGCGCTCCTCGCTCCAGGCGGACGGGTCGGAGCCGCCGGCGCCCACGTAGTCGAACAGGACCAGCCGGTGGCGGGCGGCCAGGCGGGGCACGATCAGGCGCCACATGCTCTGGTCGCATCCGAAGCCGTGCGCCAGCATGACGACCGGGCCGTCGGGGTCGCCGACGACATTCACCCTGTTTCTGCGCAGAACACCCATAACCACCATCCTGCGGCAGGGCGCGCGCTTCACCAAGCGCGCGTCCTCGGGAGTCCGGCGCCCGCACCCGCCGCCCGGCGGGTCACAGGGCCCGGACCAGCAGCATCACACCCATCGCCAGCATGGTGGTGGCCACCAGCGCGTCGAGGATCCGCCAGGCGGCGGGGCGGGCGAGGACACCGCCGAGGAGCCTGGCGCCGTAGCCGAGCCCGGTGAACCAGACGAGGCTGGCCAGCATCGCTCCGGCCCCGAAGACCCAGCGGAGCGACCCCTGGTCGGCGGCGACGGAGCCGAGCAGGAGCACCGTGTCGAGGTAGACGTGCGGGTTGAGCCAGGTCAGCGCCAGGCAGGTGAGCACGGCGCCGCGGACCGAGCCGGCGGCCGCGCCCTGGACGTCGAGCGCCTCACCGGCCGGCCGCAGGGCGCGGCGGGCGGCCAGCGCCCCGTAGCAGAGCAGGAAGGCCCCGCCGGCCAGGCCGATCACGGTCATGGCCCCGGGCCAGGCGGTGACCACCGCGCCCAGCCCGGCCACGCCGAGGGCGATCAGGAGGGCGTCGGAGACGAAGCAGATGGCGACCACGGCCGGCACCGCCTGCCCCCGCACCCCTTGCCGGAGGACGAAGGCGTTCTGGGCACCGATGGCGACGATGAGGGAGAGTCCCGTACCGAATCCGGCGAGGGCCGCCGGGAGGAAAGCGCTGTTCACGGGGTCCGACGCTAGGCGGCCCCCCTTCATTAGTACAGCTCAACTTTCTTAACTATCATTAGCCGACGTGATGACCGACCTGCCGCACGACCAGGTGCGGACGCTGCTGGCCGTCGTCGACGAGGGCACCTTCGACGCGGCGGCCGCCGTCCTGCGGATCACGCCGTCCGCGGTCAGCCAGCGGATCAAGACGCTGGAGCAGCGCACCGGACGGGTGCTGCTGACCCGCACCAAGCCGGTGCGTCCGACCGAGTCGGGGCAGGTGGTGGTGCGGTTCGCCCGCCAGCTCGCCGCGCTGGAGCACGACGCGGGCGTCGAGCTGGGGCTGGCGGACGCCGGGGCGCCGGCCCGGGTGCCGATCGCGGTCAACGCCGACTCGCTGGCCACCTGGTTCCTGCCGGTGCTGTCCCGGGTGCCACAGGATCCGCCGATCTCCTTCGAACTGCGGCGCGAGGACGAGGGGCACACCCCGGCCCTGCTGCGGGACGGGCAGGTCATGGCGGCGCTCACCTCGTCGGCGGAACCGGTGGCCGGCTGCACGGTGCGCCCGCTCGGGCTGGCCCGCTACCTGCCGGTCGCGAGCCCCGGGTTCGCGCGGCGGCACCTGTCCGGCGGGCCGGTGGAACGCCTGCTGCCCCGGGCGCCCGTGATCGTCTTCGACCGGCGGGACGAGCTCCAGGACCGGTTCGCGCGCTCACTGGACCCGGACGCCCCGGGGGCCGGGCGGCTGCGGCACTACGTGCCCACGTCCGAGGGCTTCTGCGACGCGGTCGCCGCGGGCCTCGGCTGGGGACTGGTCCCCGAGCCCCAGGCGGAGCCGCTGCTGCGGACGGGCGCGCTGACGGAGCTGGTGCCGGGCCGGCGGCTGGACGTCCCGCTGTTCTGGCAGCAGTGGAAGCTGGACGTCCCGGCCCTCGCCCGGGTGACGGAGGCCGTCCTCGCGGCCGCCGCCGAGGCGTTGCACCGCCCCGGCGAGCGGACCGCGCCGCGGGACCGGCCGGGTCAGCAGCCTCCGCAGTTGTAGTACAGGACGTCCCAGTGGTTGCTCTCGCGGGCGTAGATGTTCCCCGAGGCGGACCGGTACTGGGCGGCGCCGTCACTGCGGTCGGCGATGCGCGTGAAGGTGCCGGTGATGTAGTTGCCGAGGCAGGTGGTCAGGCTGTAGTCCAGTTTGTAGCCGTTCCAGTGGCTGTACGTCCCGCTCGCGTGCCCGGTCTCGGTCCCGCCGGTGATGGTCATCGCACACCCCGACGCGTTCCGCAGCGTCACCGCGCCCTGCGCGCTGGCCAGGTTGAGCTGCTCGAACGAGGTACAGGTCGGGTTGTTGCGGTCGGAACAGCCACCGCTGGACGTCCAGCCGATGCCGGCGTTGCGGAACATCGTGGTCGCCGTGGAGTGGCTGATCTTGGTGACCGCCGCGGCCGCCGACTCCTGGGCGACGGCGGTGCCGGGGGCCGTGGCCAGGCCGGCCGCCAGCACGAGCGTTCCGAGGATGGTGTACGCCTTCGTTCTCATCGTTGGTCCTGCCCCTGGGTCCGGTGACGCCCACTGAATGACATGGACATGCTAGACGATCACGGCCGCGGGGACGACAGTGCGACGGGGCGGAAGGCGGACGGCTCCGTCGTCAGCGGCGGGCGAGGGCGATCGGCAGCCCGTCCTCGGGGAACGGCAGGGAGTGGTGGTCGATCGGCGGCACGTAGCCGGGGTCGACGGTCCAGGTGTGGTGGCGCAGCAGCCGGTGCATGATCGCCTTGACCTCCAGCCCGGGGCCCGTTGGCGAACGCCTTGTCCTTGTTGAGCAGCGCCTCGCCGCAGGCGTCGGGGCCGAGGAGGATCACCGAGTTCCTGCCCCGGGCGCGGAAGGGGGCCACCGGGCCGTAGCGCCCCCAGCTCCGCCGGAAGAGGGCGACGGGGGTCCTCGGCGTACTCCAGCAGCTGGCCGACGTACGGCAGCCCCCGGTCGCCGCGACGCTGCACCGGGACGGCCCGTGGGAGCGGGGCGGACCTCGGCCCGACGGCCCGGCGCGGCACGGCGGCCGGGCGCGGCGCCGCAGTCCGGCGCGGTTCGGTGGTGCGGTGCGGTTCGGCGTTCTCGTCCGTCATGCGCTCACCCCTCCGTCACCTGGCGGTGGCCATGCCCAACGTGCTGGAGGGGGTGCGCCCTGTCAACGGTGCTCGCGCGGCCTTCCGCGACCGCCGGGTGGCCCGCTCACCCGGCGGCCGCGGGGGTCACAGGAGTTCGAGGATCGTGGCGTTGGCCATGCCGCCGCCCTCGCACATGGACTGGAGGCCGTAGCGGATGCCGTGGTCCTTCATGTGGTGGACGAGGGTGGTCATCAGGCGCGCGCCGGAGCCGCCCAGCGGGTGGCCGAGGGCGATGGCGCCGCCGTTGGGGTTGAGGCGGGCCGGGTCGGCGCCGGTCTGCCACTGCCAGCCGAGCGAGACGGAGGCGAAGGCCTCGTTGATCTCGAAGACGCCGATGTCCTCCAGGGTGAGGCCCGCGCGGTCGAGGGCCTTGCGGGTGGCGGGGATCGGGCCCTTGAGCATGGTGACGGGGTCGGCGCCGACGACCACCCCGGTGTGGAAGCGCGCCATCGGGGTCCAGCCGTTGCGCCGGGCGATCTCACTGGTGGTGATCAGCAGGGCGGCGGAGCCGTCGGAGATCTGCGAGGAGTTGCCCGCGGAGATGACGCCGCCCTCCTTGAAGGGGGTCTTCAGCGCGGCCATGGCCTCCGGGGTGCCCCCGCGGCGCACGCCCTCGTCGGTGTCGAACACCCGGGTGGCGCCGCCCTCGCCGATGACCGTGACGGGCACGATCTGGTTCTTGAACCGGCCCTCGTCGGCGGCCCGGGCGGCCTTGGCGTGCGAGGCGAGGGCGTGCTCGTCCAGGGCGGCGCGGTCGAGGCCGAACTCCTCGGCGATCATCTCCGCGCCGATGCCCTGGTTGAAGACGACGTGGTCGTAGCGTCCGGCGACCAGCGGGCCGAACGCCTCCCCGAACCGCCCCTCGGCACGCGTGGCCCCCATCGGCACCCGCGACATGGACTCCACCCCGCCGGCCACGGCGATGTCGTACTGGCCGGCGATCACCCCGGCGGCGGCCTGGTGCACGGCCTGCTGGGAGGAGCCGCACTGCCGGTCGATGGTGAGCCCGGGCACGTGCTCGGGCCAGCCCGCGGCGAGGACGGCGTACCGGCCGATGCAGCCGGCCTGTTCGCCGACCTGGGAGACACAGCCCCAGACGACGTCGTCCACGGTGCCCGGGTCCAGGCCGTTGCGTTCGGCGAGCGCCCGGAGGACGTGCGCGGACAGGTCCGTGGGGTGGATGCCCGCGAGGGCGCCGCCGGGCCTGCCCTTGCCGATGGGGGTACGGACGGCGTCGACGACGACCGCGTCACGCATGACGGTGCTCCTTCGAGGCGACGGCACGGCGGGGTGAGGCTGTCGAACGATCGCTAAGCTAACGACGACTCCGGCCGCTGTCCAGAGGGGCCGCTCCCCCGTCCCGGGCATGCCACGAGGACGGGCCGCCCGCCCGTAGCGCGAGGCCAACAGGGCTCTGTGGCAGCCGCGTTGACACCGCCAGGGCCCTGTGGTTGCCTGAGTGCCCCTCGCTGAACGATCGCTAAGTACGTTGCGCGGCAGCTCACGCGCCGCCACAGGGAAGGTGGGGTTGTTCCATGCGCGTCGACGGTGTCTCCGCACTGGTCACGGGCGGGGCCTCGGGCCTCGGTCTGGCGACCGCCGAGCGGCTGCTGGCCGCGGGCGCCCGGGTGGTCCTGTTCGACCTGCCGTCCTCCGGCGGCGAGGCCGTGGCCGAGCGGCTGGGCGACCGCGCCGCCTTCGTGGCGGGTGACGTCACCGACGAGGGCGACGTGACCCGCGCGGTGGAGGCGGCGACGGCGGGCGGCCCGCTGCGGATCGCCGTCAACTGCGCCGGCATAGGCGGCGCGGCCCGCACGGTCGGCAAGGAGGGGCCGTATCCGCTGGACCGCTTCACCCAGGTGGTCACGGTCAACCTGATCGGCACCTTCAACGTGATCCGGCTGGCCGCCACGGCGATGGCCGGGAACGAGCCGCTGGACGGCGACCGCGGCGTCGTCGTCAACACCGCCTCGGTGGCGGCCTTCGACGGCCAGATCGGGCAGGCCGCGTACGCGGCGTCCAAGGGCGGCGTGGTCGGGATGACCCTGCCGATCGCCCGGGACCTGGCCGGCCGGCTGATCCGGGTGGTGACGATCGCGCCGGGCCTGTTCGACACCCCGATGCTGGGGCGGGCCCCGCAGGAGCTCCGCGACTCGCTGGGCCGGCAGGTGCCGCACCCCTCTCGCCTCGGGGCGCCGGAGGAGTACGCCTCCCTGGTCGCGCACATCGTGGACAACCCGATGCTCAACGGCGAGGTCATCCGCCTCGACGGCGCCATCCGCATGGCCCCGAAGTAGCCCGGCCGCAGCGGACCCTAGCCGGCGCCCTCGCAGCAGCGCCCTCGCAGCGGCTCTCCCCGCAGCAGCCTTCCCGCATCCGCCCTCGTATCCCCGCCGACCCGCCCCCACGGAGACACGATGCCCGACGCCGTCCGCACCTCCTTCCCCGACGGCGTCGCCGTCACCGTCCACCGGCCCCGGGATCCCGGGCCCGGCCTCCCCGAGGTCGACTGCGGCCCGGCGGTCCGGCCGACCGGGCCCGCGCACCCCCTGTTCCGGGCGGGCCGCTGATGGCCGCCGCGGGCGGGCCGACGGGCGGGCCGCTGAGCGGCGTGCGCGTCCTGGAACTCGGCGGCATCGGCCCGGTCCCGTTCGCCGGGATGATGCTCACCGGCCTGGGCGCCGAGGTCGTCCGGGTCGAGCGGCCCGGCGCCGTCACCTCCCCGGCCGACGCGGTGCTGCTGCGCGGGCGCCGCTCGGCCGCCGTGGACCTCAAGCAGCCCGAGGGCGCCGCCGCCGTGCTGCGCCTGGCGTCCTCCGCCGACGCGCTGATCGAGGGGTTTCGGCCGGGTGTCGCCGAGCGGCTGGGGCTCGGGCCCGAGAAGTGTCTCGCCGCCAACCCCCGCCTGGTGTACGGGCGGATGACCGGCTGGGGGCAGGACGGGCCGCTCGCCCACTCCTCCGGTCACGACATCAACTACATCGGGCTCACCGGCGTCCTGCACGCCATCGGCCCCGCGGACGGCGACCCGGTCCTGCCGCTCAACCTGATCGGCGACTTCGGCGGCGGCGGGATGCTGCTCGCCCTGGGGGTGGCCGCCGCGCTGCTCCACGCCCGGGCGACCGGCGAGGGCCAGGTGGTGGACACCGCCATGACCGACGGCAGCGCTCTCCTGCTGTCCATGACCCACGGCATGCTCGCCCAAGGCATGTGGCGCGACGAACGCGGCGTCAACCTCTTCGACGGCTGCGCGCCGTTCTACACCACCTACCGCTGCGCGGACGGCGAGCACGTGGCGGTCGGCGCGATCGAGCCGCAGTTCTACGCGGCGCTGGTGCGGGGGCTGGGCCTGGCGGAGGATCCGGAGTGCGCCCGGCAGGGCCCGCCGGACACCTGGCCGGGCGTGCGCCGGCGGTTCGCCGCGGTCTTCGCGGGGCGCACCCGGGACGAGTGGGACGAGCACTTCCGGGGCACCGACGCCTGCGTCACTCCCGTGCTCTCCCTGACCGAGGCGCCCCGGCACCCGCACAACGCGGCCCGCGGCACCTTCCTGGAGGGCGACGGCCCGCTGCGGGCCGCCCCCGCGCCCCGGTTCTCCGCCACGCCCCCCACCACCCCCGGCCCGGTGCCGGAGGCGGGCGAGGACACCCGGCGGGTGCTCGCCGAGGCGGGCCTCACCGACACCGAACTCGACAGTCTCTCCGCACGAGGAGTCATCGGATGATCCCGGTCAGCACAGCACCGCGACACGGTCGCGCACCGTCGCGGACGGCACGGCGGACGAGGAGGGCCACGGCATGAGGATCGGCATGGCGCTCAGCTACAGCGGCGGGTTCAAGGAGACCGTCGCCCTGCTCGGCGACTACGAGAAGGCCGGCCTGGACATCGTCTTCGTCGCCGAGGCGTACTCCTTCGACGCGGTCAGCCAGCTCGGCTACATCGCGGCGAGCACCGAACGCCTGGAGATCGCCTCGGGGATCCTCCAGGTGTACACCCGTACTCCCACCCTGACCGCGATGACGGCGGCCGGCCTGGACCACGTCTCGGGCGGCCGGTTCACCCTGGGCATCGGCGCCTCCGGGCCGCAGGTGATCGAGGGGTTCCACGGGGTGTCCTACGACGCGCCGCTGGGCCGGACCCGGGAGCTGGTGGAGATCTGCCGTCAGGTGTGGCGCCGCGAGAAGGTCGTCCACGAGGGGCGGCACTACCAGATACCGCTTCCGGCCGACCGGGGCACCGGACTCGGCAAGCCGCTGCGGCTGATCAACCACCCGGTCCGGGAGCGCATCCCGGTGATACTGGCGGCGATCGGGCCGAAGAACGTGGCGCTGGCTGCGGAGATCGCCGAGGGCTGGCTGCCCATCTTCTTCCACCCGGAGAAGGCCGGCGACGTGTGGGGGCAGTCGCTGGCCGAGGGGTCCGCCCGGCGCGACCCGGCGCTCGGCCCGCTGGACGTGGTGGCGCAGGCGCCCCTGGCGATCGGTGACGACGTCGACGGGCTCCTCGACCTGGCCCGGCCCCAACTCGCCCTGTACATCGGCGGCATGGGCGCGCGCGGGCGCAACTTCTACAACGACCTCGCCTGCCGGTACGGCTTCGAGGCCGAGGCCGCCCGGATCCAGGACCTGTACCTGGCCGGCCGCAAGGAGGAGGCGGCGGCCGCGGTCCCCGCCGAACTGCTGCGCGGCATCTCGCTCGTGGGGCCGGCCCGGTACGTCGCCGAACGGGTCGAGGCCTACCGGCAGGCCGGGGTCACGACGCTCCAGGTGGACCCGGTGTCGCCCGACCCGGCCCGGCGTCTGACCGACCTGGAGACGCTCAAGTCGATGCTGTGAGGCGGTGGTTCACCGCCCAGGTGGCCGGCCCCGGGGACGGGCCGGCCACCTGCCCGTCCCCGGGACGGACAGCACCCCGCCCCCGGCCGGTCCGGGACGGGCACCCGCCCTCCGGCCGGTCCGGGAGGGCATCGCCCCCCGGGCCGGGGCGCGGCGTCAGGACGCCGGTCCGGAGCCCTCCGTGTACCGGGCCTTGAGCCTGCCCTTGACCAGCTTGCCGGTGGGGGTGCGCGGCAGTTCGTCGACGAAGTCCACGCTGCGGGGCGCCTTGTAGTGGGCGATGCGGGCACGGACGTGGTCGATGAGCCGCTGTTCGAGCTCCGGCCCCGGGAGGTGGCCGGGTGCCGGCTGGACGACCGCCTTGACGGCCTCCCCCATCTCCGCGTCCGGCACGCCGATGACGGCCACGTCCAGGACGGCGGGGTGCAGCGCGAGGGCGTCCTCCACCTCCTGCGGGTAGATGTTCACCCCACCGGAAATGATCGTGAACGCCTTGCGGTCGGTGAGGAAGAGGTAGCCGTCCTCGTCGACATGTCCGATGTCGCCGGTGGTGGCCCAGGTGGGGTGCTCCGGGTGGTAGGCGGCCCTGGTCTTCTCGGGGTCGCCCAGGTAGGCGAAGGTGTTCTCGTCGCGGGCGAAGTAGACGGTGCCGGTCTCCCCGGCGGGCAGCAGCCGCCCTTCGTCGTCGCACACCCGCGGTTCGCCGAGGACGGCCCGTCCGACGGAGCCGGGCTTGCGCAGCCACTCCTGCGAGGTGATGAAGGTCATCCCGACGCCCTCGGTGGAGGAGTAGTACTCGTGGAGGACGGGCCCCCACCAGTCGATCATCGCCCGCTTCACGTCCGGCGGGCACGGCGCGGCGGCGTGCACGGCCACCCGTTGGCTGGACAGGTCGTAGGCGGCGCGCGTCCGCTCGGGCAGGCGCAGCATCCGGATGAACATGGTGGGGACCCACTGGCTGTGCGTGACCCGGTGGCGCTCGACGGCGCGCAACGCGCCCTCGGCGTCGAAGCGTTCCATCATGACCACGGTGCCGCCGAGGGCGTGCACCGAGGCGCCGTAGCGCAGCGGGGCGGCGTGGTACACCGGGGCGGTCGAGAGGTAGACGCTGTCGGGGCCGAACCCGTAGAAGGCGCGCAGCACCTCGACCAGGACGTCGCCGGGCTCGTCCACCTGACGGTCGGGGAGTTCGGGCTTGATGCCCTTGGGGCGGCCGGTGGTGCCGGAGGAGTACAGGAGGTCGGCGCCGCGGGGCTGGTCGGCGGGCGGCTCCGGGGACGCGGCGGCCAGCGCGGTCTCGTAGTCGCCGTATCCCGCGACGGGTCCGCCGTAGGCGAGCCGCACCCGGACGCCGGGAACCTCGCCGGCGATCTCCTCCGCGAGGGGGGCCACGCCGTGCGAGGCCACCAGGGCGGCGGCGCCGGAGTCCCGCACGACGTAGGCGACCTCCGGGGCGGTGAGGTGGCTGTTGACGGCGGTGATGTACATCCCGGAGCGGACGGCCGCCCAGTACACCTCGTAGCTGTGCGGGGAGTTGTCGGAGAGGAGGGCCACCACGTCGCCACGGCGAAGACCCGAGGAACGCAGGACGGCGGCGAGCCTGATGGATCGTTCGTCCAGTTCCCCGTAGGTCAGCCGCTCGCCGGACCCGGCCATCACGACGGCGGGGCGGTGCGGGTCCTTCACTGCGTGGGCACCCGGATACATGGGGATCCCTTCGTGACCTGCTCCGCGGCGGGTCCGCCGCGGAGTGCGGCGCTTGCGACCGTTTCTAGGGCAGGTGCGAGGTGCCGGCAAGACCCGCGACGGGACGGCGGCGAACGGATCGTTCGTTCGTTCACCCCGAACGCCACGCCGGAGGGGCGGGTCGTGGCGCGGGCGCCCTTCCCGGCGAGCGGCTTCCGCCATAGTTGGGCCGCTGGAGCCCGGTCCCCTGCTCCTGCTGACGGGCCGCCCGCGCCTGCCGGTGCGGCCGTCACCTGTTCTCCCTCACCTGTCCGGCGGCGTGAAGGAGGCACCACATGAAGGTCAAGGCGGCGGTTCTCGACGAGGTCGGCGCACCGTGGCGGATCACCGAGGTCGATCTGGGTGATCCCGTGGAGGGCGAGGTGCAGGTCCGGCTCGCGGCATCGGGGCTGTGCCACTCGGACGCCCACATCGCGTCGGGGGCCTCACCGGTCGAGCTGTACCCGGTGCTCGGCGGCCACGAGGGCGCCGGTGTGGTCACCAAGGTGGGCCCGGGCGTGCGGGACCTGGAGGTGGGCGACCATGTGGTGACCGCCTTCATCCCCGCCTGCGGGACCTGTCCGCCGTGTGCGGCGGGCCTGCAGAACCTGTGCGACGAGGGTGCGGGGCTGCTGTCCGGCCAGGCGATCTCCGACAAGTCCTTCCGGGTCACGCTCGACGGCCGGCCGGTGGTGCAGATATGCCTGCTGGGCACGTTCTCGCCCTATGTGACGGTGCACCAGGCCTCGGTCGTCAGGATCGAGAAGGACATCCCGCTGGACAAGGCGGCCCTGCTGGGCTGCGGCGTCTCCACCGGCTGGGGCTCGGCCACCGAGATCGGCGACACCCGTCCCGGGGACAGCGTGGTGGTGATGGGAGTCGGCGGCGTCGGCATCAACGCGGTGCAGGGGGCCCGGTTCGCCGGGGCCCGGTACGTGGTCGCCGTCGATCCGGTCGACTTCAAGCGGAAGAAGGCGCTGGAGTTCGGCGCCACCCACGCGTACGCCTCGGTCGAGGAGGCGGCGGCGGAGCTCCCGGACCTCACCTGGGGCCGGATGGCGGAGGTCGTGGTCGTCGCCGTGGGCGAGATGCGGGGCGAGTACGTCCAGCAGGCGCTCGACCTCACCGGCAAGGGCGGCCAGGTGGTGGTCACCGGCATGGGCGGTGTCGCGGGCCTCGACGTGCGGATGAGCCTGTTCGAAGTGACGCTGCTGCAGAATCGGGTGCAGGGCCCGATCTTCGGCGGGGTCGGGCCGCGCACGCAGATCCCCAAGCTGCTGCGCCTCTACCGGTCCGGGCAGCTGAAGCTGGACGAGCTGGTCACCACCACCTACCGGCTCGAGGAGGTCAACCAGGGCTACGCGGACATGGCGGCCGGCCGGAACCTGCGTGGCGTCGTCGTGTACTCCGATGCCGACTACTGATCGCCGACCGCCGACCGCCGACCGCCGACTGCCGACCGCTGACCGCTGACGCCGTCGGCGGGGCGGGCCGTGCGCCTGGTCCGTCCCGTCGGTGTCGCCCGGGGAGCCGCCGCGGGGCGGCTGTCAGGTGGGGTCGATGTTGTGGCTGGCCAGCCAGCCCAGCGGGTCGATGCCGGGGCCGCCGCCCGGGTGCACCTCGAAGTGCAGGTGCGGGCCGCTGGAGTTGCCGGTGTCGCCGGACCAGGCGATGGTGTCGCCGGCCTTCACCACCGCGCCGGGCGCGAGCTTGAAGTTGGCGAGGTGGCAGTACCAGGTCTCGGTTCCGTCCTTGGCGGTGACGATGACCATGTTGCCCAGGGCCCCGTGGGTCCGGGTGCTCACGACCCCGTCGGTGGCCGCGAACACGGGGGTGCCGTAGGAGACGGGGAAGTCGATGCCGGTGTGCCCGCGCGCCCACCGGGCGCCGGCCGCCCCGTAGTAGGCGCTCAGCCCGCGCTGCGTGACCGGGCTGACGACCTTGGGGCGCAGACGTTCCTTCTTGGCGGCCTCGGCCGCCGCCTTCTGCATCTCGCCCTGGCGCCGCTCCATCAGGTCGGTGCGTTCCTGCTCGCGGCTGGCCCGGTCGCCGAAGTCGTTGGCCGTGTCGGTGAGCCCGCTGACCCGTGAGGCGAACGCGTCGTCGGTGGAGGGCTGCACCGGTCTGGGTTCGGAGGACGGTGCGGCGGAGGCCGTCTCGTCGGCGGGGTCGGCCACCGCGACCGCGGCGACCGTGGCCACTCCCAGCGCGCAGACCGAGGGCACGGCCACGGTCAGCAGCGGTGACCGCCGGGCGGACGGGCGCCGGCGGCCGCGCGAGCCGGAGCGGGAGCGACTCCCGGGCTCCGGCACGACATCGGCGGGGGTCCTGTCGTGGTCCGGCCGCGGCGGGGTGGTGCCGGCCGGTGGGGTGGTGCCGGCCGCCCGCTCGCTCCAGCCGTCCTCCGCGTCGGGTCCGCCGGTGGGCTGCTCGGGCACGCGGACGGCGTACTGGGCGCCGGTGTCCCAGCCCGTCGTGTCGTGAGCCCCGGTGTCCCAACCGGTGGTGTCGTGGGCCCCGGTGTCCCACGTCGTCGTCGCGTGCGCGCCGGTGTCCCAACCCGTGGTGTCGTGGACCCCGGTGTCCCACGTCGTCGTCGCGTGCGCGCCGGTGTCGTGGGCGGAGAAGTGGGCCTCCGCGAAGTACTGGGCCGCGTAGCCGTCGTAGGCCCCGGTGTCCCACCCGTCGCCGTCGTACGGGGACCACTGCGGGGCGACGCCGGTCAGGCCGGCCCCTGCCGGGGCCTCCGACGGGAACGGCACCCACGGCCCCTCGGGGGCAGGCGGATGTGTGACCGTGCTTTCCGACGCGTGACGCTCGTCCACCAGTTCTCTTTCGCCGACGACAAGGCCCTGCCGGAGCAGTGCGGCGAGTGTACCCGGCGCCGCCGCACCACACCTACGGCAGCCGCGCAACCGCGTTGTGTCTCACTTGAGTTGCGGTCTCCGTCGCCGCGTGCTCAGGGCACGAGCCGTTCCATCTCCTCCACCGGAAGCGAGGGATTGGCCGCCGCGGCCTCCACCACCCGCTCGTCACCGTCGTCGAGGAGCGCGAGGATCCGCGGTACGGGCAGCCGCGGGTGGCGGGCGACCAGGGGGCGGGCCTGCCGGTCGTCGAGGCAGGCTTCGAGGGCTCCGGCGGGGGCCGCGGGATGCCGGGCGACGACCCGGAGCGCCTTCCGGGCACCGGGGAGGTGCCGGGTCAGCTCCGCCAGGAGCGGCGGGGTCGCCCCGGGGTTGGCCGCCACCCTGGCCGCGACGCGTTCCCCGTGCCGTTCCAGCATGCCGCGCAGCAGCGCCTCGTCGAGGCCCGGGTGGGGGGCGACGTTCTTGGCGACCTGGGCGTCGGGGTCGGCGGCCAGTGCGTCCCGTGTCGCGGCGGGGAGGTCGCCACGGGCCGCCACCAGGGCGCGGAGCCGGGCGTGCGGGGACGCGGCGAGTCGCGCGACCTCCGCCGGGGACGCGGAGGCGACGCGGGGCAGCGGCCCGCCGCCGGACCGGAAACGGCCGGTCAGCTCCGCGAGCAGGTCGAGCGGCAGTCGCGGATTGTGCGCGAGCTCCCTGCGGACTGCGGGATCGGCGTCGGCGGAGAGGGCGCGCATGAGGCTCTCGCCGATCACCGGGTTCCGGGCGAGGGCGCCGCGCACGGCGGGCGACGGGTCCGCGGCGAGCGGCGTGCCGGCGTCCGCCGGGAGCCGGGGGTGTGCGGCGACGAGTTCGCGTATCCAGAGCACCGGGTCTCCGGCGAAGCGCACCACCACCTCCCCGGGCACGGCCGGGTTCCGCAGGGCCCGCTCCCGCGTCGCCAGCAGCGTCGAGGCGTGGCCGCCGTCGCAGGCGGCGCCCGGCGGGAGGCCGCAGTCGGGGTTCGGGCAGCCGGGATCGTGGACGAAGGGCACCGGTGCCGTGTCGCAGACCAGGCAGTGCCGAGCCGGTTCGAGCCCTTCGCCGGTGAGCAGCGCCACCAGGACCTCGGGCGGTGTGTTCTCGTTGGCCGCGACGGCGGAGCGCACCTCGGCGTGCGGGTGCCCGGCGAGCCGGGCCGCCGCCTCGGCCGGCGCGAACAGGGCGAGTTCCGCGACGACCTCGACCTCGGGGTCGTCGGCCAGGGCGGCCGTCACGTCCGGCGGGAGCCCGGGGCAGGCGGCCAGCCGCGTCCGGCGGTCGGTGTCCGCGTCGCGGGCGAACAGCCGGGCCCACTCGGGCGGCCCCGCACCCTCGTCGAGGAGGGCCAGCGCGGTGTCCGGGAGCTCGGCGGGATCGACCTGCCCGGGGGTCAGCCGTCCGGCCCGCGCCAGGGGCACGCCCGTCCCGGGGAAGCGGGCCACCAGGGCGGCGGCCTGCCGCTCGGTGAGGTCGGAGCGGTACGCGAGCTCCCGGGCGAGCTCCTCGTCCGCCGTCGCGATCAGCCGGTCCACGAGCCGGCTCGGCAGGGAGGGGTTGGCGGCGAGTCCGCCCGTCAGCGCGTTCACGCCCGCCACCTTGCCCCGGCCCCGGTCCGCGGCGCCAACGGATTGGCCGTGCGGCCCGGGGCCGGCCCGGCTCACGGGCCGTTCCCCGGCCGCTCCCGGGGCGCCCCGGGCTGCCGTTCAGCCGACCAGGTCGGGCGAGCGCAGCATCTCGGGCGGCACGCCCCACGCGTCGACCAGGTCGACGGCGAGGGGCCGGATCTTGCGGCAGAGCGAGCCGACCTCGCGGCTGATGGCCTTGGACCGCTGGACGGTCAGCCGGCCGTGCTCCATGAACCAGGCCCGGTCGGCCTCGATGGTCGAGAGGGCGAACAGGTCGCAGAGCAGGCCCAGCGCCACCTTGTTGCCGCCGTCCGGCTGCGCCCGCACCGCGTCGACGAACGCCTCGAGGACCAGCCGCTCGACGTGCGCGTGGGCGAGGGCGATGACGTGGTCCTGCACCCGTGAGAAGACGACCCCCGGGTTGCGCTTGCGGTCGATTCCGCGCTTGAGCCGGCGGGCCAGCCCGGCGAGCATGTGCTCCTCGCGGTAGCGGAGCATGGCGAGCTGGTACTCGGAGTCGAGCAGACCCGCCTCCTGGTCCCAGTCGTCTCCCCCGGGCAGCAGGTCGCGCACGCGCTCGAGCAGCTTGTGGACCGAGGCCTTCTCGATGACGGTCTCGACGGCGAGGTTGGTGACGTGGCGGACCATGCCGAGCTGGTCCAGGTCCTCGAACTCGCTCGCGTAGTGGGTGAGCAGTCCCTTGGCCACGAGCTGGAGCAGGACGTGGTTGTCGCCCTCGAAGGTGGTGAAGATGTCGCTGTCGGCCTTGAGGGCGGCGAACCGGTTGACCGCGAGGTATCCGGCGCCGCCGCAGGCCTCCCGGCACTCTTGGACCACCCGGGTGGCGTGCCAGGTGCCGAGCGCCTTGGTGCCGGCGGCCCGCGCCTCCAGCTTGCGCCGTGCCTGCGGGTCGTCCTCGGCGGAGGAGAACACCTGGTGGAGCTGGTCGCGCACCGCGTCCTGCGCGAAGTGCAGCGCGTAGGTCCTCGCGATCAGCGGCAGCAGCCGCCGCTGGTGCAGCCCGTAGTCGAGGAGCAGCTGCTCCTCCTGGTCCGAGGCCGCCTCGAACTGGCGGCGCCGCACCGCGTACCTGGTGGCGATCGTGAGGGCCACCTTGGCGACGTTGATCCCGGCCCCGCCGACGCTGACCCGGCCCTGGACCAGGGTGCCGAGCATGGTGAAGAACCGCCGGTTCGGGTTCTCGATGGGGCTGCGGTAGACGCCGTCGGGCGTGACGTCGGCGAACCGGTTGAGCAGCGCCTCACGCGGGACCCGGACGCCGTCGAACCGGATGCGGCCGTTGTCGACGCCGTTGAGGCCCATCTTGCGGCCGTCGTCCTCGATGTGGACGCCCGGCACCACCTCGCCGTCGCGCCTGACCGGCACGACGAGCGCGTGCACGCCCTCGGACTTCCCGCCCACCTCGAGCTGGGCGAAGACGATCGCCAGCTCGGCGTGCCGGGCCGCGTTGCCGATGTAGTCCTTGCGTGCCTGGTCGCCCTCGGTGGTGATCACGAACTCCTGGGCGTCGGGGTCGTACCGCGCGACGGTGCCGATCGCCTGGACGTTGGAGCCGTGCCCGGTCTCGGTCATCGCGAAGCAGCCCATCAGCTTCCCGGTGATCAGGTCCGGGAGGTAGGCCGCGTGGTGGCGCTCGGTGCCGAGGTGGAGGATCGCCCCGCCGAAGAGCCCGAACTGCACGCCGACCTTCACCAGCACCGACAGGTCGCCGAAGGCGAGCGTCTCGAACGCGGCGATCGACGCCCCGATGTCTCCGCCGCCGCCGTAGCGGCTCGGGAAGCCCATGCCGGTCTGCCCGGTCGCCGCCATCTCCACCACGAGCTCGCGCACCCGCTCGCGGAAGGCGTCGACGCCGAGTTCCTCGGCCTCCTCGAGGACGGAGGCGTACGTCACCAGGTTGGTTCGGACGAGGTCACGGATCTCGGCGTACTCGCCGTCGAGCACCTCGGTCAGTGCCCTGACGTCGACCTCGGGCTGCACATAGCCGCTCGCGGCGGCGGTGGTGTCGTCGGTGGCCATGTCCTTGCGCTACCCCGCACGCGGACGATCAAGCGGCGGGGCGGTCCCGGCAGGGCCGTCCGGGGGACGACTCCACCACCCTGGGCGAGGCGGCCCCGCGCCTGGTCGAGCGGGGGGGGACGGCGACGACCGGATCCCGTCGAGCCGTGGGACGGCGACCGTGACCCGCGGTGGCGGACGCCACCCCGGGCCGCGACAGCGGCAACTCCCATGCTTCAGTGCCCAGTTGACCGACTGCCGGTCTTGACTGGTACAGACCAATGCGGTTGAGTGTGGCTCCCCCACCACGGCCGTCCCCCACGACACGGCCGGCCCGGCCGCGCGCCCCGGCGCACGCCGCCCGGTCCGTTCCGGCGGGTCACGGCCCCGCCCGCAAGGGAGTTGATCTCGTGTCGAGACGCCGCCTGTCCGCCGTCGTCGCCGTTCTCGCCCTCTCCGCTGTCACACCGGTGCTCATGCCGGCGGGTGAGGCCGCCGCGGCCGCCTGCTCGAGCTACCCGAACTGGGTCGCCGGCCGGTCCTACGCGGCCGGTGACATCGTCCGCTACACCGATGGAAAGGCCTACCGCGCCGAGCACGCCAACCCGGGCTACGACCCGGTCATCAGCACCTGGTACTGGGAGCCGTACGCCTGCGACAGCGGGCCCGGCACGCCGGTGGGCTCGTTCGTGGTCACCGAGGCGCAGTTCAACCAGATGTTCCCGAGCCGGAACGGCTTCTACACGTACGGCGGCCTGACCTCCGCGCTCAGCGCCTTCCCCGGCTTCGCCACCACCGGTGACGAGGCCACCAAGAAGCGCGAGGCCGCCGCGTTCCTGGCCAACGTGAGCCACGAGACCGGCGGACTGGTGCACGTGGTCGAGCAGAACACCGCCAACTACCCCCACTACTGCGACTGGAGCCAGCCGTACGGCTGTCCCGCGGGCCAGGCCGCCTACTACGGCCGCGGCCCCATCCAGCTCAGCTGGAACTTCAACTACCGGGCGGCCGGCGCCGCGCTCGGCATCGACCTGCTGAACAACCCCTGGCTGGTCGAGCGGGACGCGGCCGTGGCCTGGAAGACCGGCCTCTGGTACTGGAACACCCAGTCCGGTCCCGGCACCATGACCGCGCACAACGCCATGGTGAACAACGCCGGCTTCGGCCACACCATCCGCTCCATCAACGGCTCGCTGGAGTGCGACGGCAAGAACCCCGCGCAGGTGCAGAGCCGGGTGAGCACCTACCAGCGCTTCGCCCAGATCCTCGGCGTCGACCCCGGCGGCAACCTGTACTGCTGACCGGTGTCCCCGGTGCCCGGCCGCCCGGCCGGGCACCGTCGCGCCTCACCCGTCCAGGTCCGCGTACAGCAGGTCGTGGTCCGAGTGGGGCGTGGGCCGCACCCGCTCCCCGTGCGCCGTGAGGCCCCGCAGGAACACGTAGTCGAACCTGCTGAGCCAGTCCGTCGTCGTCGGGCAGTCCGCGCCCGGCGACGACGGACGGCAGCGGGCGTCCG
Source organism: Streptomyces sp. NPDC002640 (assembly GCF_053592575.1). Lineage (NCBI taxonomy): Bacteria > Bacillati > Actinomycetota > Actinomycetes > Kitasatosporales > Streptomycetaceae > Streptomyces > Streptomyces sp. NPDC002640. The sequence continues at coordinate 151,934 of NZ_JBSFVZ010000018.1, forward strand.
CGCCGCCGGCCACGGACCACAGCGGGGCCAGCTCGGGGGCGGCGGGGACGGCGTTGAAGTCACCGAGCACGACGGCGCGGTCGTGCTCGCCGATCGCGCCGGCGAGGACGTCGGCCTGCCGCGCGCGGACCGACTCCTGGCGCCGTTGGGCGAGGTGCGTGACGAAGACCCGCACGGACCGGTCACCCACCCGTGTCGTGACCGCCAGATATCCACGGTCCTCCGACCCGCCGCCGGGGTACTCGGCGGACACCCGGTCCGTGACCGGCGCCGCCGACAGGACGGCCTGCCCGTAGCCCCCCGGGGCCCACGGTGTTCCCCCGCAACGCCCCCGGCTGCCGAGGACCGGCCCGTACGCGACGTGGTAGTCGAGCCCGTAATGGGCCCGCAGGTAGTGGCGGATCCTCTCCACGTCGCCCACGCACGCCTCCTGCACCCCGACGACCTGCGGGGCGTACGTGGCGATCTCCCTCGCCCGGTCGGCGTTCCGGGCGCCGCAGGGGTTGCAGAGGTTCCAGGTCATCACCCGGTTCGGGACGACGCCCGGGGCCGCTTCGGCGGGCAGGGGCCGGGCGACGAGGTCGCCGGCGGGCGCGGCCGGGCCGATCAGCGGCACGCAGACCGCCACCAGCGCACCCGCGAGCAACCACCCGTGTCTTCCCGGCACCACGGCCCCCCTCGTCGTGAACGGATCAACCCATCCTGCACCAGGCAATGTCGCACGCCGCGCGGGGTGCGCGGGTCAGAACGCGTACCTGACGCGCAGCCACGGGGCGTGGACCGCGATCAGCTCCCGCAGGCGCGCCAGGGCGTCGCGCTTCACCTCGCGGGCGTAGCGGACGTTGACGGCGCCGTTCTCGGAGCGCTTGGTCTCCTGCGCGGCGGGCTGCCACAGCAGGTCCTCGGCGCGGGGGTGCCAGCCGAGGTTGACCTCGTGGAGCTGCTGGTTGTGGGTGAGCATGATGATCTCGGCGGCCGCCTGCTGCTTCACCCGGGCGGGAAGGACGTCGTCCAGGTGGTCGAGGAGGTCGGCCCAGTCCTGCTGCCAGCCCGGGCGCAGCACCACCGGGGAGAGGTTGAAGTGGACCTCGTACCCGGCGTCGAGGAAGTCGGCGGCGGCGGCGACGCGGTCCGGCACGGGGCTGGTGCGGATGTCCAGGACGCGGGAGTCCGGCTCCGGCATGAGCGAGAAGCGCACCCGGGTGCGGCCCCGGGGGTCCAGGGCGAGCAGGTCGGGGTTGACGAACTTGGTCGCGAAGGATGCCTTCGCGGTGGGCAGCCGGCGGAAGGCGGCGACGAGGTCGGCGGTGTTGTCACTCACAAGGGCGTCGACGGAGCAGTCGCCGTTCTCACCGATGTCGTACACCCACGCCTCGGGGTCGCACTGGTTGGGCTCCCGCTTGGGGCCCTGCGCCAGGACGTGGCGCCGTACGTGGGCGACGATGGCCTCGATGTTGGTGAACAGGGTGATCGGGTTGGCGTAGCCCTTGCGGCGGGGCACGTAGCAGTAGGCGCAGGCCATGGCGCAGCCGTTGGAGGCGCCCGGTGCGATCCAGTCGGCGGACCGGCCGTTGGGGCGGGTGGTCAGGGTCTGCTTGACGCCCAGCACGAGCGTCTCGGTCTTGACGCGGGCCCAGCGGGCGACGTTGGCGTCGTCGCCGTGGAGCGAGGGGATGCGCCAGTGGCCGGGCACCTCGGTGACGGGGACGTCGGGCAGCCGCGCCAGGATCTGCCGGCCGCGCGGGGAGTCGAGCGCGGCGGGTTCGGCGTACACGTGGCGCACGTCCAGCATCCTGCGCGCCCGGGGGCTGTCCCGGAACCCGCCCTGGGGCGGGGCGGCCGGCGCGGCGGACCAGTCGAAGAGCGTCTGCTGCTCGAAGCCGTCCGGGGAGGAGGCGGCCGGGGTCCGGTCCACAGCGCTGCTCCTGTCCCGGTCGGGTGGCGGTGACGGCGGCGGCCCGTGTCGCCACCGCTGTACGAAGAGGGCCCCGGGGCCGGCGGGCGGTGGTGACCGGTCCCGCCGAGGGCCACTCCTCCCACCATACGCGCCGTCCGGGGGCGGTCCTCCTAATGGATCAACGCGTTCGCCGCGATGATCAGGAAGCCGATCATCATGTCCATTCCTCCCGCCCGGAGGGCGGACAGCCGGCCGCGGCCGGCGGCGCGGGCGGCCCAGGCGCCCACGCAGAACAGGGCGACGGTGTTGAACAGCAGGGCCACGTCCACCGCCGCGTCCTCGCTCCACCACCCGGCGAGGGCGGCGAGGAGCAGCGCCGTCGTGGGCAGCACGCCGGCGACCAGCGGCCACTCGGCGAGCACCGCCCTGCGCCGGGTGGTGCCCGCTCCCGCGTGGCCGGTCGCCCGGTGGGCGATGACGTGCGCGTACCCGTGGGCGACGGCCGACGCCAGCGCGGTGAGCAGCAGCCAGAGCGCGTCCGAACCGGGGTCGGCCGTCTCCCCCGTCGCGTCCAGCGCGGAGATCATGGCGCTGGCCAGCACCAGTCCGTAGGTGCCGCCGAAGAGCCAGCGCTCCGGCGGGCGGCGTCGCGGCCTCTCGCCGGGCGCGACGCCCTCACGGTGGGAGCCGTCGGCGCGGTCGGGCATCGCATCGCCTCGGTACGGGACGGGGGTGCTGGCCCCGCACATGCTCGCCCGCACGACGCCCGACCGAGCGACGCCACGCGGGCCCCCTCACCCCCCACCCCCGGAAGGCGGCCCCCTCACGACTGCCGCGACCCGCACGGCACGGCCCCTCCCCACCCCGCAGAACCCCACCCCGGCCACACGGCACCCTCCTGGGCGCGGCCGCCGGTTCCGGCCCCACCCACGGAAGGCGGCCCCTCACACCCGCCGCCCGGCACGACACGGCCCCTTCCCGCCCCGGCCACGCGACCGCCCCGGCCGCCGGGCCCGGGCCGACCCCGGACCGCCCGGACCGCCCTGACCGCCCTGACCGCCCTGACCGCCCTGACCGCCCTGACCGCCCTGACCGCCCGAGCCTGCCCGGACCACCGAGGGCCCGGACCACCCAAACCCTGCCCCCGCGAGACACCGCACCGGAACCGGCACCGCACTCCGGACAGCCCGGCCCCGGACCACCCAAGCCCGCCCGGACACCACCGAAGCCCGCCCCCGCGAGGCACCGCCCTGCACCGGCACCCCACCACCCCGGACAACCCGGACCGGCCCGCCGAAGGGGACCCGCACCGCCCCGAAGCCACTCGGAGACCGCCGAGCCCCGCCCCAGGCTGCGGGACATCGCTCCCGCCCAGCGGTGCACCGCCCTGGACCGGGTCCCACCACCCCGGACAGCCCGGCCCCGCCCCCGGACCGCCAGGGGCCGGACCGCGACGCCCGAGCCCGCCCGGAACCGCCGAGGCCCGCCCCCGGGCCACAGGGCGCCGCGCCGCCCCCGCAGGGCCCCGCCCCCGGACCGACGCCCCACCACCCCGGCCGGCCGGGCCCCGGCCCAGAGCCGCCCGGGCGGCCCGCCCCTGGCGGCGGCCGGGGTCAGCGGGCGACTGCGAGGCCGCCGTCGGTGCCCGCCGCGCGGCCGTCGGCGGACCCGCCCGCGCCGCCGGCGTCGAGCGCGCGCAGGATCTCCTCGACGCTCTGCTTGGCGTCGCCGAAGAGCATGCCCGTGTTCTCGCGGAAGAACAGCGGGTTCTGCACGCCCGCGTAGCCGGAGGCCATGGACCGCTTGAAGACGATCACCTGTTCCGCCTCCCAGACCCGCAGCACCGGCATGCCGGCGATGGGGCTGGCCGGGTCCTCCTCCGCCGCCGGGTTGACGGTGTCGTTCGCGCCGATCACCAGCACCACCGACGTGGCGGCGAAGTCGTCGTTGATCTCGTCCATCTCGAGGACGACGTCGTACGGCACCTTCGCCTCCGCCAGCAGCACGTTCATGTGCCCGGGCAGGCGGCCCGCGACGGGGTGGACGCCGAAGCGGACCTCGACCCCGCGCTCACGCAGCCGTCGCGTGAGGTCGGCGACCGGGTGCTGGGCCTGGGCGACGGCCATGCCGTAGCCGGGGGTGATGATCACCGACCGCGCGCCGGCCAGCGCCTCGGCCACCTCCGCCGCCCGCACCTCGCGGTGCTCGCCCTGCTCCTCCGGGCCTCCGGACGGCGCCTCGATGCCGAAGCCGCCCGCGATCACGGAGAGGAAGGACCGGTTCATCGCCTTGCACATGATGAAGGACAGGTAGGCGCCGGAGGAGCCGACCAGCGCGCCGGTGACGATGAGCAGGTCGTTGTCGAGGAGGAAGCCCGCCGCGGCCGCCGCCCAGCCCGAGTAGCTGTTCAGCATGGAGACCACCACGGGCATGTCGCCGCCGCCGATGGAGGCCACGAGGTGCCAGCCGAGCGCCATGGCCAGCACGGTGACCGCGATCATCAGCGGCAGGCTCGGGGCGAGGACGAACCAGACCGTCAGCACCACGAAGGCCCCGAGCGCGCCGAGGTTCAGCACGTTCTTGCCCGGCAGCGTCAGCGGACGGGACTTGATCCGGGCGGACAGCTTCAGGTACGCGACGATCGAGCCGGTGAAGGTGACCGCGCCGATGAAGATGCCGATGAACACCTCGGCGTGGTGGATGCCGAGCAGCCCGGCGTCCGCCAGGGCCTGCCGCGCCTGGTCGTCGGACTCCGCCTCCAGGTAGCTGTTCCAGCCGACGAACACGGCGGCCAGGCCCACGAAGCTGTGCAGCACGGCGATCAGTTCGGGCATCTGCGTCATCTCGACGCGGCGTGCCTGCCAGAGACCGATCACCGCGCCGAGCGCCGTCGCGAGCAGGATCAGCCCGACCGTGCCCGCCGTGCCGGAATCGGCCGCCACCACGACGGTGGCGGCCAGCGCGAGACCCATGCCGGCGATGCCGTACACGACGCCCGCCCGGGACGTGCGGTGCTGGGACAGCCCGGCGAGGCTGAGGATGAACAACAGGGCGGCGACCAGGTCCGCCGCGTGGGATGCCGTCAGGGAAGTCATCTCGGCTCAGCCTTTCGAAAACATGGACAGCATGCGGCGGGTGACGGCGAAACCACCGAAGATGTTGACGCTCGTCAGCAGGATGGCCGTGAAGGACAGGACGGTGACGATCCGGCTGTCGTGCCCGATCTGGAGCAGGGCGCCGAGCACGATGATCCCGGAGATGGCGTTGGTCACCGACATGAGCGGTGTGTGCAGCGCGTGGTGGACCTTGCCGATGACGTAGTAACCGATCACCACGGCGAGGGTGAACACCGTGAAGTTCTGGGCCAGTTGGGCCGGAGCGAAGGCCACCAGCAGGAACATCGCCAGCAGGCCGAGCCCGATCAGGCCGAAGCGGACCGCGGGCGTGGTCCCGCTCTTCCTCGGCGCGGCCCCGGCGGACTCGGCGGCCGGCTGGGCGGCCGGTGCGGCGGGCGCGGCCGACACCGCGACCGGCGGGGGCGGCCAGGTGACGTCGCCGTCGCGCACCACGGTGACGGCCCGCTGCACGACGTCGTCGAAGTCGACGGCCAGCCGGCCGTCCTTGCCCGGGGTGAGCAGCTTGACCAGGTTGAGCAGGTTGGTGCCGAACATCTGCGAGGCCTGGGCCGGCAGCCGGGAGGCGAGGTCGGTGTAGCCGATGAGGGTGACGCCGTTCTCGGTGACGACCGTGCGCCCCGGCACGGTGCCCTCGACGTTGCCGCCCTGGGCGGCCGCCATGTCGACGACGACGCTGCCCGGCTTCATCACGGCCACGTCCTCGGCCGTCAGCAGGCGCGGCGCGGGCCGGCCCGGAATCAGCGCGGTGGTGATCACGATGTCCACGTCGGCGGCCTGCTGGTGGTAGAGCTCGGCGGCGGCGCGGTCGTAGTCGGCGGAGGTCGCCTTGGCGTAGCCGTCGGTGCTCGCCTCCTGCTCCACGTGCACCGGCAGGTACTCGCCGCCCAGGGACTTCACCTGGTCGGCGACCTCCGGACGGGGGTCGGTGGCCCGCACGATCGCGCCGAGGCTGGAGGCCGCGCCGATCGCGGCGAGTCCGGCGACGCCTGCGCCGGCCACCAGCACCTTGGCCGGCGGCACCTTGCCCGCCGCGGTGACCTGGCCGGTGAAGAACCGTCCGAAGACGTGCGCGGCCTCCACGACCGCGCGGTAGCCCGCGATGTTCGCCATGGAGGAGAGCACGTCCATGGACTGGGCGCGGGAGATGCGTGGCACCGCGTCGAGGGCGATGGCCGTCACCCCGGCGTCGGACAGCGCCCGCAGCAGTTCGGGCTTCTGCGCGGGGGCGAGCAGGCACGCCAGGGTCGCGCCCGGTCTCAGGTGGGCGATCTCCGCCTCGGAGGGGGCGTTCACCTTCAGCACGACGTCGGCGTCCCAGGCCGTACCGGTCCCGGCGCCCGCGTCGGCGTACGCCTGGTCGGTGAAGCCGGACGGCTCACCGGCTCCCGGTTCGACCACGACCTGGTAACCGAGCTTCAGCAACTGCCGCACCGTGGCGGGCGTCGCCGCGACCCGCGTCTCGCCGGGCACGGACTCGGCCACCACGCCGATGCGCTGCGGGGGGTTGGGTGTGGGTTCTTGGGCAGACATGACCTGTATCTCTCGTCAGAGGATGGTGCGAGGGGTATCTGCGTTCGAGGAAGTCGTACAGCGTCCTTCCCTTTGATCGCTGGAACCTACCGGCCGGGCCGGTGCGGGCCAACGCGGGCGAACGGTGACGTGCTTCACCCGGCGGCCGTGACGGCGGCAACCGGGGGCGACCGGGGCAGTGGGGGGGGGGAGGACGGGTGCGGGCCCGGCCGTCCGGCCCGTTCCCGGGCCCGGCCGTCCGGCTCCGTCCCCCGCGCGCCGCGGCGGGCGTGTTGCGGTGGCGTGACGGGTCCGCGAACAGGTCGGGGCGGCTCTTGACCGCCCTTCTCGGCGGATGCCAGTCTCTCGCCCATGCCGCGGACCCCGCTGACCAGTCGCCGGGTGGTCGATCACATGCTGATCGCCACCAGCGCCTGTCACGCCCGCTGACGGCTCTTCCCCTCCGCCGGCTCCCGGCCTCCCGGCGCGTGCGCCTCGCCGCCGCGTCCTCACGGTTGAACTCCCCGCGCCAGACCAGCTGTTGACGCTGCGGCGCCCGCTGCCGCCGTGCGTCCCGACACGCCCCTTCCGGCGTGCGCGGATCCCTGACGGAACAGGACACCGACATGAGTTACCTGTGGTACATACCCAACCAGATCGAACCGGGCCACCGCGGCGACGACGCGGGCGGGGAGCAGGGCTGGGGCACGCTCGCCCACTCCACCGATCTGGCCCGCACCGTGGAGGACCACGGCTGGGAGGGCGCCCTGCTGGGCACCGGCTGGGGCCGCCCCGACACCTTCACGCTGGGCGCCGCGCTGGCCGCCCGGACCACGACGTTCAAGCCGCTGATCGCGGTGCGGCCCGGCTACTGGCAGCCCGCGCACTTCGCGAGCAGCGCCGCCACGCTCGACCACCTGAGCGGCGGCCGGGTGCTGGTCAACGTCGTGAGCGGGCTCGACCACCTCGCGGCCTACGGCGACCACACCACCGACCCGGCCAACCGCTACGAGCGCACCCGCGAGTTCCTCCACCTGGTCCGGCGCCTGTGGACGGAGGAGAACGTCACCTACCGGGGCGAGCACTTCGCCGTGGAGGACTCCTCCGTCCTGCCGCACCCCGCCGGGTACCCCGACCGGCATCCGACCCTCTACTTCGGCGGCGCCTCCGAGCCCGCCGAGCGGGTGGCCGCCGCCGAGGCGGACGTGCAGCTGTTCTGGGGGGAGCCGCTGGAGGGCCTGGCCGAACGCATCGAGCGGCTGAGGCGGCTGGAGACCGCGGTCGAACGCAGGCACAAGCCGCTGGAGTTCGGCCTGCGCATCACCACACTGGTCCGGGACACCACCGAGGAGGCGTGGCGCGACGCGGAGGCCAAGGTGGCCGCGATGGCCGAGCAGGCCGGGAGCGTGGCAGGCCCCGGCTGGGCCGCTGTCGGCAACCGGAGCACCGCGGTGGGCCAGCGGCGGCTGCTCGAACTGGCCGCCCGCGGCGAGGTGTTGGACACCTGCCTCTACACCACGCCCGGCACGGTGGGCGGCGGCGGGGCCGGGACCACCTGGCTGGTCGGTTCCGCCGACGACGTCGCCGGGGCGCTGCGGCGCTACCGCGAGCTCGGCATCTCGCACTTCGTCCTGTCGGACACGCCCTACAAGCGGGAGATCGCCCGGATCGGCGACGAACTGCTGCCGAGGCTCCGCGCGTCGGAGGGCGCCCCGGTGACCGTGCGACCGTGACCCCCCGCAGCCGCGGCGGTGGCGTCACGCCGTCGGCGCCGGGCCCCTGCACCGCAACCCTGCCCTGCCCTGCCCATGTCACACTCCGACCCGCACTCCCCCTCCCCCGGCCCTCCCTCTTTCGCAGAAGGCGTCCCTCATGACCCTCACCGATCCCACGACCCTCAACCGGGCGGGCGCCCGCTACGGCGACCCGGACTTCGTCCTCGCGGCGACTTCGCCGGTCATCGAGCAGCAGCTGCGTCACCGCTCGGTGCGTTCCTTCCTGCCCACCCCCGTCACCGAGGACGAGCTGCGGGCCGTGGTGGCCGCGGCGTCGTCGGCGTCGACCTCCTCGAACCTGCAGGCGTGGAGCGTCGTCGCGGTGACCGATCCGGGGCGCCGGCGGCGGCTCGCGGACCTGGCGGCTGGGCAGCGGTTCGTCGCGGAGGCGCCGTTGTTCCTGGTGTGGGTGGCGGACCTGGACCGCGGTCACCGCCTGGCCGAACGCAACGGCTCGCCGCTCGACGCCACGGTCTACCTGGAGTCCACGCTGCTCGGCGTCATCGACGCCGCGCTGGCGGCCCAGAACGCGGTCGTGGCGCTGGAGTCGCTCGGCCTGGGCTCGGTCTTCGTCGGCGCGGTCCGCGACCACCCCGAGGAGTTCGCCGGGGAACTGAACCTGCCACCGCACAGCGTGGCGGTGTTCGGGCTGGCGGTCGGGCACCCCGACCCCGCGGAGGACGCCGGTGTCAAGCCCCGCCTCCCCCAGACCGCGGTCCTGCACCGCGAGACCTACGACGCGGGCGGGGCCGACGCCGCGCTCCCGGCGTACGACGAGCGCCTGGCCGCCTACAACCGTGCCCACGGGCTCACCGGCGCGTGGACCGCGCGCGTCCTGGCCCGGCTCGCCGGCCCCGCGAGCCTGGGTGGCCGCGAGCGGCTCCGGGAGGTCCTCGAACAGCGCGGCCTGCCCTCCCGCTGACCGCGCCCGGCGAGCCCCCGACCGAGGCTCCCGGTCAGGCGCGCACCGGGCGCCGCGCGCTGCGCGGGCGGTACTCGACGACGGTGAGGGCCAGTGAGACGTACCGCTCCACCAGTTCCTCGACGCCCAGCGGGCCGTCGGGCCGGTACCACTGCGCGACGGCATTGCACATGGCGATCACCGCGCGACGGGCGTCGTCCGGGAACGGCGTCAGGAAGACGCCCTCGGCCACACCGCGTTCGATGACGTCCCGGAACTGGCGGGTGCCCCGCTCCTCGTTCTCGCGGTAGCGCGCGAGGTGTTCGGGCTCGAGGCTGCGTCCTTCGGTGAGCACGATGCTGCTCTTCACGGGGTGTTCGCTGCGGAAGCGGACCGTCGCGGATACGAGTGCCTCCAACTGCTCGGCGGGATCCTCGCCGGCCGCGTCGAGTGCCTGCTCGCAGGCGCCGAAGTAGGCGTCGAGGCCCTCGTCCAGGATCGCGACCAGCAGTTCCTGCTTGCCCTTGTAGTAGTAGTACAGCGCGGACAGGCTCACCCCGGCCCGCTTCGCGATGTCCCGGATCGATGTGGCGCCGTAGCCCTGCTCGGAGAATTCCGTGCGGGCCGCCTCCACGATCGCCTTGTGTCCTGCGGGCTGGCTGGGCACGGGTCCCGCTCCTTCTCCCTGGCCACTCCTCGAATGCTGCACGCACCGTACCAGGGGAAATGTAAGAACGATCGATCAGTCACAGGGCAACGGCCCCTCGCCGCACCACCGGTGCGGCCACCGGTGCAGCCGCCGGTGCAGCCGCCGGTGACCGGTGACTGCTCCGCGGGAAAACCGCGTTGCTTCCCCGCACCGGGCGACCTACCGTCTCCGGTCATGCTGCCTTTGGTGGAAACGGACGAGGAGTGGGACGCCGTCGTCCCCGACGAGACGGTGATGCGGCCCGGAGCGGAGGATCTCTGCGCCCGCCTCGGTCTCGCCGGCCTGCCGCTCACTCGTCTCCCGGACGGGTCGCAGCCGGTCTACGCGGTCGGGGACGAGCACATCCTCAAGCTGTTCCCCAAGCGGCCGCAGCGGACGGCGTCGCCGAGGGCCGCGTCCTGACGCACGTCGAGGGGCGGCTCCCGGTGCCCACACCGCGGGTGCGTGCGTTCGGCCCGCACGAGAACGGCTGGCAGTACGTCCTGATGTCGCGGCTCCGCGGTGAGAACCTGGCCCACGCGTGGGCTCGCGTGCCGCGACGCCACCGTGAACGGCTGGTCGCCGACATCGGTGAGACCTTGGCGGTCCTGCACTCGATCAGCCCTGACCCCCTCGAGGACGTCCTCGGGCCCGGGGACTGGGGTGCGTTCCTGGACCGTCAGACCGCCGGTGCCGTGGAGCGGCAGCGCGCCCGCGGGCTGCCGGCCGCCTGGCTGGAACAGATCCCGGACTTCCTCGGCTCGGTCCCCCTGCCGCGCGCCCCGCACCGCTCCCTGCTGCACACCGAGGTCATGCGGCAGCACTTCTTCGTCGACCCCGACGGGTGGCGCCTGACCGGGCTCTTCGACTTCGAACCGGCCATGATCGGTGACCGCGCCTACGACTTCGTGGGCGTCGGCCTGTTCGTCACCGGCGGCGATCCGGACCTGCTGGCCCGGCTCGCCAGGGCGTACGGCCACATCTTCGAGCCGTCCCAACTGCTCGCCCACACGCTGCTGCACGTGTACAGCAACCTCCCCTGGTACATGAGGGAACTGGACGCCCCTGCCGAAGGAACGCTGTCGTCGCTCGCCGAGGCGTGGTTCGGCACGGGCTCACGCGCATGACAGCGGAGGCACCTGGCCGCCGCGCACCACCCCGCACGACGGACCCGCCCGGCTGCCCGCCGGGCGGGTCCTTTCCGTGCGGTCAGCCGCGCAGGAAGTACAGGACGGTCGTGATCACGGCGGTCGCCAGCAGAATGCCCCGGAGCAGCCGGGAGGAGAGGCGGCGGGCCAGGTGGGCGCCGGCGAAGCCCCCGGCCACCGCGCCGAGCAGCATCGCGGTGAGGGGGCGGGGAGCGCTCAGCGCGTCGGAGGCGACGAGGAACAGCACCGACGCGCTGAGGTGGACGGCGGCGAGCTGGGCGACCCGCATCGGGTTGCCGGCCGCGGGGTCGAGCCCGAGGCCGATGCTCCACAGCGCCAGCATCAGCATGCCTACGGCTCCGCCGAAGTAACCGCCGTAGACGGCTAGGGCGAACTGTCCGATCAGGAGGGCCCGCGCGCTCATGCCGACGGAGCGGCCCGCGACCCGGCCCCACGCCCGGGAGAGGTGGTGGCCGAAGGCGAGGACCAGCGTGGCGAAGGCGAGCAGCCACGGCGCCGCGACGTCGAACGACGCGGCGGGCAGGGTCAGCAGCAGCCCGGCGCCGACGCCACCGCCGATCACGTCGACGGCGGTCACCGCCCTGATGGACGCGGCCCCGACAGGGGTCAGTTCGCGCCGGTACACCCACGCGCCGGCCACCGCGCCGGGGGCGAGGGCGATCCGTGACACCGCGTTCGCCGTCACCGGTGGCAGGCCGACGGCGACGAGGACGGGCAGCGCGACGAACGTCCCGCCGCCCCCGATGGCGTTCAGGGCTCCGGCGCCGACTCCGGCCAGCAGGACAAGGAGGAACTCGATCACCCGCCGAGGATCGCCCGCGGCGACGCGGTTCCACAATGCGGAATCGGCGCACCCTGCCTAAGGCTGGACCTAAGGCTCGGCCCAAGGCTGAACCCACGGGTGGGCCGTAGCCTGGGCCGTAGGCTGATCCGGTGCGCTACGACCTGGACGACCTGCGGCTGTTCCTCCACATCGTCACGGAGGGCTCCATCACGGCGGGCGCCCACCGCATGCACCTGAGCCTGCCCTCGGCCAGCGCCAGGGTGCGCTCGCTGGAACACCAGGCCGGTGTGACGCTGCTCGTCCGCGGCCGCCGGGGCGTGCGGCCCACACCGGCGGGCACGACCCTGGCCCGCCACGCCCGCGACGTGCTCGACCGGACCGCGCGGCTGGAGAGCGCCGTCGCGAGCTACACCCGCCCGCCGACCGCTCCCCTCGTCCTGCTGGGCGGGGGCTCCGCGATGCACCGGCTGGTGCCGCAGGCCCTGATCTCGTTCCTCCGCGCCCACCCGGACACCGATGTCACGGTGTCCGAGAGCCGCACGCCGCGGACCGTGCGGCTGCTCGCCGAGGGAGCGGCGGATCTGGGGGTCGTCCTGGACAACGAGGCCGGGGACCGCGGCCTGCGCATGGAGCCCCTCGGCGACGACTCCCTCGTCGCGATCGGCCAGGCCGGCGGCGTCCTCGCCGGACGGTCCGCGGTGACCTACGACGAGGTCGCCGAGCACCCCCTCGTCGGCCTCGACGCGGGCTCCTCGCTGCGCCGCTGGATCGAGAAGCGTCTCGGGCCGCACGCCCCGGTCGTGCGCCACCGCACCACGGTCGCCGACCTGAACGTCCTCGTCTCCCTGGCCGCCGCCGGCGCCGGTCTCGCCGTCGTACCGCGCCGTGCCGTCGACCCCGGCCTGCCCCTCGACGTGTGCCCGCTGCGGGACGCCTGGGCCCGCCGCCACCACCTGCTGGCGTGGGGCAACAAGGACCACACGGGGTCCCCGGCCACCGCGGCGCTCGCCGAACACCTGCGCCGGGCGGCCTCGTCCGAGCCGGCCTCCGGTCACGCGACCGCATTGCCGTGGCCGCCACGGAGCGGCGAGTAGCTCACCACCCCTCGTCGGGGCGGCGCCGTCGCCGGCCGCGCGTACCCGAGGCCCTCGTTCCGGATCGTGGATCGTGGGGCCGGGGGGCGAGGTGTCGGAAGTATGGTCAGCCGGTGCTCGCGCGCATTATCGTCGTCGCAACTTCGTCTGCCTTGCTGTCTGGAGCTCGCCGGTGACCACCCCCCGCCAGACTCCTTGACATGGAATCCTGGATCTACTACCTGGCCGCCGGGTCTCTCCTGACAGGGCTGCTGGCTCAATGGCCGGGCTTCCGCGCCCTGCGGGACGACCCGCTCCGACGCACCGTGGCGATCATCGCCTTCGTGGGGGCCTGCAGCTTCGTCTTCGGTGCGCCGGCGACCGTGACGGCGGTGAACAGCGTCACGTCGACGCCGAACGTGGCCGCACCGCTCGCCTACAGCGCCGTCATGGCGTTCAGCGCCGCGTCGCTGACGCTGATGATCCAGTGGTACGGCGGACCGGAAGCTCGCGTGCGGCGCACCAACCTGGTGTGCGGTGTCGCCTACGCGCTCGTGACCGTGGCGCTGTTCACGCTGTTCTTCGCCGGCGACGCTCCGGTCGAGAGGCGGCGCGACTTCGACACCTACTACGCGGGGACGCCCTTCATCAGGGAAATGATCGTGGTGTACCTGGTGGCACACCTGACCGCGGCACTCGCCACCGCGGTGCTCTGCGCACGGTGGTCCCGCCGGACGACCGGGTGGGTACGCGGCTCGCTTCTCCTCCTCCTCACCGGGTGGATCAGCGTGACCGCGTACAGCGTCTGCAAGCTGATGGCGGTGGCGGCGCGCTGGGGCGGGCGTTCCTGGGACACGCTGAGCACGGACGTGGCGCCGGCCCTTGTCGCTGTCGGCACCTGTTTCGTGATGCTGGGCTACCTCGTACCCGTGGGACGGAGGAAGCTGGAGCCCTTCCTGGTGGTCCTTCGGCTCCGCCCGCTGCACCGACTCCTCGTGCCGTCCGACAGCCGCTACACCGTCCGGCTGGGCGGCCTGTCGGGCCTGAACTGTCACCTCCACCTCACGCGCCGGGTCAACGCGATCCGCGATGCCCTGTACCGCCTGAACGGGAGCCTGGACGACCGCGTGCACCGTCGGGCACGTCGACATGCCGCTCGGGCGGGATGCGCCCCGGAGCGCGTCGACGTGCTGGCCGCGGCCGCGATGATTTCCGTGGCCGCTCGGCCCGGCCGGGCCGAAGTACCCGAGGAGCACCGGGGCTTCGTGTCCTTGCACGAGGCCGCTCTGGTGGAGCTGTCCCAGGCCCTGCGCGACCCGGCACTGCACAGCCTCCTCCGAACCGAGACCCATGAATCGGCCGGACTGAGCGGGAGCAGCAGCCGCCCTGAACGGCTCACCGACTAGGTGGGGCCCGGTCCGCGGTCACCCGCGGGCGGTCGGGCGTGATCAGGGATGGTTCGCCTTCCGGTCCAGCTTGCGCACGATCGCCCTCTCCTCCTCGGTCAGCGGCGGACCGTCGAGGGGTGGCAGCTTCGGACCCGCGATCGTCGCGGCCAGTAGAGAGGGACGCAACAGGTGCGTGCCGGGCAGCTGAAGGGTGGTCACGTCACACATCGCCGCGGAGACGTCGTAGGCGGTGGTGGCCACCAGGGCCATGCGCCGGGTGTACCGGGTGAGGAGCCGGTCCACCAGTGACGGGCCGTCTCCCTCGACTCCGGGCACCCACCTGTCCTGCGAGGCGCTGAGGGCCCAGGCCGCGTCCACCTCCCGCGCGATCGCCCTCTGCGCCTTGCGGGCCGTGCCGGTCGCCCCCGGGCCGCCTCGCTCCAGCTCGCGAGCGAGTGCCCGTGCGCTCAGCGCCGCCACGCTCATGCCCTGCCCGTAGACGGGGTTGTACGACGCCACCGCATCGCCCAGGACGGCGAACCCGTCCGGCCAGGAACGCGCCTTCTCGAAGTACCGCCGTCCGTTCCGGGTGCTGTGGGTGCGGAGGACGTCGGAGATCGGCTCGGCACCTGAGATCAGCTGGCCCACGAGCGGGTGGTGGAGCCCCAGGGCGAAACGGACGAAGCCGTCCGCGTCCGCGGGGGGCTCGCCGCCACGGGTTCCGCTCAGGCTGACGATCCACCGGCCGTCCTCGATGGGCACGAGGGCCGCCGACCTGCTGGGCGTGCCGGGATCGGGGCTCGCCTGCAGCATCACCAGGGGGAAGCGCTCCGCACCGGCGGGGATGCGGTAGAGGCGGCTCGCGTAGACGAGTCCCGCGTCCACGACCTCCTCGGTGATGCCCGTCGTTCCCAGGCCTTCGAGCCACCTGGTGGCCCGCGACCCCCGTCCGCTCGCGTCGACGACGAAGTCCGCGTCAACCGGTGCCGCGCCGGCGCGGACGCCCGTGACCCGGTCCGCGTCGCCGAGGAGGCCGTCGGCCTCGTCCTTCGTCACCGTGATGTTCGGCCGGGCCAGTACGTGGCGGCGGACCGTCCACTCCAGGAAGTCGCGACTGCAGGTGAGCAGGCAGTGGCTCCTCCGCGGCCAGCGCCGGAACCAGCCGGCGGGCCCCGTCATGAGCGCGTCGGCGGTCATCGAGATCTCGCGGCCGCCGGCGTCGAGAACCGTCTGCCGCAGATCGAGACCCGGTATCAGGCTTTCCATCGCCTCCCGGCCGCTGGGCAGGAGGATGTGCGCGTGACGGCCCTGCGGGACGCCTTTCCTGCCCTCGGCGGAGTCGGGCAGACCGTCCCGCTCCATCAGAACGACCTGGTCGAAGTGGCTGCTGAGAGCCACCGCGGCCAGCAGACCGCCCAAGCTCGCGCCAATGACCACAGCCCTGCTCGGCATGCGCCCCTCCCGATCTTCGCGTTGAGGTCACGCTACCTTCACAAAGTCCACGGCCCCAGGCGTCGGCTCCGCCCAACTCCTCCCGGGCAGCGGCGAATACGCCGGGCAACGCCCTCGGCTCCAGGGAGCCTGCCAGGCCTTGCCGTCGAGTAACTGCCGCGCGTGCGCTGGAGAGACGCCGCGCCTTCCTGCATGCGGCCGCCTCGTCCGGGGCCGCCTCGCGTCACGCAACCGCACTGCCGTGGCCGCCACGGAGCGGCTGAGTGGCTCGCCACAGCCGGACGGACGGAAAAGGACCGGGTGGGACGCCTCCCCGCTCGAAGAGGCGTTCCACCCGGTCCGTGTCGCGCGCCGCGCCGTCCCCACGTGCGGCACGCTCAGACCCGCCGCCTCATCCCACGGGCGGCCGGCCCGGTCTTTCATCCACCCCCGGGAGCGGCCCTGACGTCGGCCCCGGGCTCGGCCCCCACATCGACACCCAGGGCGGGCAGGACGACGGAGTCCACGAACCGCACCATGTGGTCGCTGTCGGCGTACCGGCCGGAGACGACCGGCCTCATGCGCAGCACGCCGAAGAGCATGTCCGGCACGAACGACAGCGCCGGATGGCCGGCGGGGATCTCGCCCCGGTCGGCTCCCCTGCGCAGGATCGCCTCCAGATCGGCGACCTCGGGGGCGACCAGTGACTCCCGGAGGGCGTCGCGGAGGTCGCTGTCCACCGTGACGGCGTGGCCCAGGGCCTGGAACAGGCGGGTGTCCCCGCCGGACCTCTCCCCCATGACGGTGGCCACCTTCCGCAGGTCCCCGGCGAGCGACCCGGTGTCGACGTCGGCGAACCGGCCGCGGCGGCGGGCCCGCAGCGCGGCCGCCACGAACTGGGGCTTGGACTTCCACTGACGGTAGAGCGTCGACTTGCTGCACCGCGTCGCGGCCGCCACGCCGTCCATGGTGACGGCCTCGTAGCCGCTCTCCCGGATCAGATCGAGCACGGCCTCGAAGAACTCCCGCTCACGCTCGGGCGTGATCTTGGAACGACGGGACGAGCCGTCCGGCCGCGCCCCCTCCTCCGTCCGCGAGGCCATGCGCTCTCCCCTTCCGCCACGTGCGAGGCACCCCACCCTCACCGATACGGACGCGTACCGGTACTCTGCCGTACCGATACTAGACCGTTTCGATAACGCTGTACACCGGCCGCCGTGCGTGGTCGGCCACAGTGCGACCGTCCGTGAGAAGGCTGGAGATGAGAGCCCCTTCCGAGCTCGCCGACCGCGACGCCCAGACCCCGGCGCCGGTGGCGAGGACCGAGTCCGCGCGGGTGGCGAGGACCGAGTCCGGTGACCTCAGCGGCGGTGGGGCGGGCAGGTGAACGCCACGGCCCTCGCCGTCGCCCTGTCCCTCGCCTCCGCCGTCGCCTACGCCTCGGCCGCCGTGAGCCAGGAGCGTCTCGTCGCCCGCGCCCGCGGCGCCTCCTTGGGCGCACTGCTGGTGACGCCCGCCTGGTGGGCGTCGGCCTGCCTGAACCTGGGCGGCGCGTTGCTGCACATCGGCGCCCTGCGCTACGGCCCGCTCACCGTCGTGCAGCCGCTCGGCGCGCTGACGCTCGTCGTCGCGGTGCCGATGGGCGCACGGGTCGCGCGACGCCGGGTGCACCGGACCGAACGGCGCGGCACCGCCCTGACCCTGCTGGGCCTCACCGCCCTGCTCCTCACCGTCTCCGGTCCGGCCCCGGACCGGGCGCTGTCACCGGCCTCGACGCTGGCGGTGGCCGGCGGGACGGTGGTGCTGCTGGTCACCTTGTGCGCGCCCCGGGACCCGGCCGGACTGCTCCGCGCCGTGGCGTCCGGGGTGGCCTCGGCGGTGGGGTCCGCCTTCGCCCAGACGCTGGCGGTCTCCTTCGCCCGAGGGAGCGCCCGTTCCGTGCCTGCGGCGCAGACCGTGGTGCTGGCGGTCCTGGTAGTCGGGTTCGCGGTCGGTTCGGTCCTGCTGGCCCAGTCGGCATACCGGGGCGGCCTCGGTGCCCCCCTGGCGACCTCGACCCTCGCCAATCCGCTGGCCGCGGCGGCGATCGGCCTGTGGCTGCTCGGAGAGCGGTTCCACGGCGGAACCCTCGGCGTCCTCCTCGCCACGGCCGGGTTCGCCGCGGCCGCCCGGGGCGTGGTGCTGCTGACCCGCCGGACTCCACGGTCCGCACGCTCACCAGGGTCCGCACGGCCAGGCCCGGGAGCGGCGTCGGCCGGGCCGGCCGCAACGGCCCCTTCGCCCGCGTCGACCGCGCCAGTCGCCTCGACCGCCGCAACCGCCTCCACCGCCAGCGCAAGGTCTCCCCGGCCGGACGAGGCGGCGCCTTACCGGTAGACCTTGCCGCGCTGCGGAGAGCCTTCGTACTTCTCCTGGGCCTGCGCCAGCGCCTCGGCCGCGGAGAGCCCTCCTTGGCTCATGAGTTCCTTCTGCAGGCTCGCCTTGAGCTTGCTGCTGCCCTCCGCGGCCGCGTTGACCGACCAGGGTGTCCGGCAGGCGTAGATCAGCAGCGACGTGTACCTGTTGAGCGCCTGTGCCTGGTCGACGATGACGGCGAGCGGCGGGGTTTCGGCCTTCCTGGCCTCGGCGAAGGCATCGGCGACCTGGTCGGACCACTGGAAGTCCAGCAGGACCGCCACGTCGCAGTGGTCCACCAGTCCGGTCACGCGGTCGATCTCCAGGGAGAGTTCGGTGGCGTGGTGGGGCTGGACGTACTCGCCCGGCGCGTTGCCGGTGGGCTCCACCCCGGCGTTCGCGAGGGCGTCCGGCAGCGACGCGAAGATCTGGGCGTCGGCCCCGACCCGGTTCAGGCTCTGCTCCGACTGGACGGCGAAGCCGTACTGCCGTGGCGTGCCGACGGCGATCGGCTGCTTGTCCTCGTAGCCGTGCGAGAACCACGCCAGCATGTCGGGGTGCCGAGGTGCCGAGGCGCTCTTGAGCATGGCGACGGTTCCCCGGCCCAGGCCCTCGATGTCGAAGGTCCGCGTCTCCAGCCGGGGCATGTCGGGCTGTCGCTCGCGCCAGATGCGGTCGGCGTCGCGGACGGTGCCCTCGGCCCGCTCCTGGTACTGCTCCATGGACTCCGGCGGCGCGGCCTGCCGCGCCGTCGACGCGCTGCCGATCTCCGCGTCCATCGCGGCCGGGGTCAGGTCATGCTCGGCCAGTTGCGCCAACGCCTTCTCCGGCGTGAGCCGCTTGACCGCCATCTCGTTCTTGTTGATCTCGATGAGCTTCTTCCACACCCAGTTCTTCTGCTCCGGGTTGAGGCGAGGGCTGCCCGCTCCGGCCCACGTCTGGAAGAAGCTCTGCGTGGTCTTCGACAGCACGCGCTGCACGACACCGGCGCGGGCCGTGGCCGCCACCGGCCTGGTGGTGGGGTGTTCCGCGGCCGTGGCACGCTGCACGCCCTGCGGCTGCCGGCCCAGCTCGGCCGCCGTGCTCTCGGCGTCGCGTTCCAGGGCGTCCGTGGGGTGGCTGACACCCGTGGGTACGCCCCCGGCTCGCTGCTGGCGGACGTGCTGCAACTCGTGCCGCAAGGTGTGGTCGTCCATGTCGGCCGCGCTGCGGAAGACGATCCGGTTGGTCTTCGTGGTGTAGGCCTTGGCACCGAGGGCCTCGGCCGACCCGCGGTCGACGTGGACACGGACGTCGCCGAAGTCCTCCCCGCCGAAATCGCCTTCCATCCTGCGCCGGACGTCCGCCCGCATCGGGCTGCCCGCGGTGCGGGTCACGGCATCGGCCTGGGCGACGGCGTCGGTCTGCGCCTCCTCGTCGTCGGCCAGCCGCTGCACGGCGGTGGCATGACGGCAGTCGGGGCCGTGCCGGTGACGTTCGCGCTCCATGCGCCGGACGACCGCGGCGTTGCCGATGGTCCGCTGGAGGGCACCCGCGCCCCCGGGGGACATCGGGCCGGGTCGCCCGGCGGCAGCGGGGCCGCCTTCGCGGAGGACCGGGACCTGCTCGGGCTGCCGAGGAAGCGCTCGCCTCTCGTCCGGCCGGGCGAGGCGCTGCTGTCTGTCGGCGCGCATGGTCGGTTCCTCTCGTGTGTCCGGCTACAGGGCGGGAGGTAAGGAGACTACCCGCGGGTGTTGCGCCCCGGCCGCCTCAACTGGCAGACAGGACAGTGCTTTTGACGCGGCACGGGGAGGGAGGGGAGGACGGGGCGCCCACCGGCCGCGGCGGCCCGGTGCCCGCGACGCCGTTCGCGCCGCGGGCCAGGACCACAGCCGGAGCCGGAGCCGAAAGCGCGTCTACGGAAGGACGATGTCGCGGCCGGCTCCGCCTTCGAGGACGTCCTTCCCGGTGCCGCCGCAGACCAGGTCGTCGTCGCCTTCGCCGTCCAGCATGTCGTCGCCGGAACCGCCGAGGAGGACGTCGCGGCCGTCCCCGCCCATGGCGTGGTCGTCGCCGGAGCCGGCGTGCACGGTGTCGTCGCCGCCGTAGCCCTCGATCATGTCGTCGCCCCGGCCTCCCCACATGCGCTGGTCGCCGTCGTCACCCATCAGGTGGTCCATGCCGTCGCCGCCGTACAGGGCCGCGGGGCCCATGACCATGTCGTTGCCGGCGCCGCCCAGCACCGTGCGTGCGGTGTGGGCGTGCAGTTCGTCGTCCCCGGCGCCGCCGTCGACGGTGCCGACCCCGGGGGTGAAGGCGGCGATCCTGTCGTCGCCGTCGCCGAGGTGGACGTCGATCCTGTCGGGCCGGGAGCTGTCGGCGGGCAGTTCGCAGACGACGGAGGTGGTGTCCTCGGCACTGGAGTGCGCACAGTGCTCGCCCGGTTCGAGCGGGACCACGTCGCGGAAGCCGATCCGGCGGATCCCGTCGCTGGTGTACATGGCGAAGACGTTGAGGTCGTTGGCCTGCCCCGCGGCGGCGGTGAAGACGATCGACTGGGTCGTCCAGTCGGCCGCGACGCGGGCCTTCGTCTCGGTCGAGGTGGCGGCAGTGGCTGTGGCGGTCGCGGTGGTGGCGGTCGCCGGGCCGACGGCGAGGCCGGCGGATAACAGGGTCACGGCGACGGCGCCGACGGCGGCTCGGTTGCGGTTCATGAGATCTCATCTCGGTGAAGTGACGGTGGACCGGCGCGCTCCGCCCGGTGCTGCCGGGGGCCCGTTCCCGCGGGCCGGCGAGGCGACTCGGCGCCCGGTTCGGGGAGGGTTCCAGGGACGGTTCCGGGTTCCGGTTCGCGGGTGAACTCCCTGCTCACCGGACATCCTTGCAATCAACTCCGTTTGTGTCGTTGACATTTCAGGAAGAAGTCGTAGCGTTGGGAGCGCTCCCATCATAGCTTTGTCCTTGGAAGGAGTCCCCCCACATGCGCGAGAAGAGTCCGTTACCCGGGCGCTCACGGTCGGCGCTCCGCCGACCCCTCCAGGCGCTCGTCATGCTGTTCGCCGTGGTCGCCGGCGCACTGGCCTGGTCCACCCCCGCACAGGCCCACGGCACCATCGTCAACCCCGGCACCCGCGCGTACCAGTGCTGGAAGACGTGGGGCAGCAACCACATGAGCCCGGCCATGCAGACCGAAGACCCCATGTGCTACCAGGCGTTCCAGGCCAACGCCGACACCATGTGGAACTGGATGAGCGCCCTCCGCGACGGTCTGGGCGGCCAGTTCCAGGCGCGGACCCCCGACGGGACGCTCTGCAGCAACAACCTCTCGAGGAACGCCAGCCTGGACAAGCCCGGCGCGTGGAAGACGACCAACATCACCAGCAACTTCACGGTCCAGCTGCATGACCAGGCGTCCCACGGCGCCGACTACTTCAAGGTCTACGTGAGCAAGCAGGGCTTCAACCCCAAGACCCAGACCCTGGGCTGGGGCAACCTCGACTTCATCACGCAGACCGGCCGCTACGCCCCGGCGCAGGACATCCGGTTCAACGTCAACACCTCCGGCTACACCGGACACCACATCCTGTTCGTGGTCTGGCAGGCCTCGCACCTGGACCAGGCCTACATGTGGTGCAGCGACGTGAACTTCGGCTGAACCTGAGCCGGAGAGCGCCGCACACGACACCGGCCCCGGCCGGGCGGCGGTGATCCGCCACCCGGCCGACCGAGCCCCGTCGGGGCGGGGGACCCCTGTGGTCACCCGCCCCGACGGGGCTTTTGCGTGCCACCCCACACCCTCTTATTGGAAACGATAACCATTTATGTATAGTCCTCTGTCAGTCCCCCGAGGCGTGTCCCCACATAGATAGAGACCCCCGTGCGCATCCCCATGAAGCCCTCCCCCTCCCTCGCCGCGGCCGCCGCCCTGCTGCTCACCGGCTGTTTCTCCGCCGGGCCCGACACAGACGACGCCTCCGGTGACGGGGGCCGGCTGCGGGTGGTCATGATGCAGCCGCCCCGTTCCGGGCTGTCCCCGCTGAGCGACGACGCCTTCAAGCTGTCCCGGTGGAGCACCGCCGAGACGCTGGTCACCCTGGACGCCAACGGCGACCCCCGAGCGGCGCTGGCCGAGAAGTGGGAGCGGACCGGGGAGCGCACCTGGTCCTTCACCGTCCGGGACGGCGTGCGGTTCCACGACGGCACGGCGCTCACCGCCGAGGCGGCGGCCCGTTCCCTCACCGAGGCCGCCGGGGCCGCCCCCAAGCCCCGCATCCTCGACGGTGTCGAGCTGACGGCGAAGGCCGACGGTGACACCCTCACCGTCACCACCGGCGAGGGCGACCCGCTGCTCCCCCACCGGCTCTCCTCTCCGCAGCTGTCGATCCTCTCCGCCAAGGCGTACGCGGGCCGGTCCGTGAATCCGGTCGGCACCGGCACCGGCGCGTTCGTCCTGAAGAAGGTGCACGGCACCAGCTCGGCCACGCTCGACCGGAACGAGGACTACTGGGGCGGCCTGGCGAAGGCTCCCGGCATCGACGTGCGGTTCGTGCCGGACGGCACCGCCCGGGCCGCCGCCCTGCGCAGCGGCGAGGCCGACATCGTGGAGTCGGTCCCGGTCTCCCAGGCGTCGCTGCTGGAGGAGGACCAGATCACCGAGGTCCCCATGCCGCGCACCAACACGCTGTACCTCAACACCGAACGGGGCGCCTTCACCGATCCCGCGCTGCGGGCCGCCGCCCGCGAGGCGATCGACGCCGAAGCCCTGGTGGACGGCGTCTACGAGGGCCGCGCCGATGTCGCCGAGGGGCTGCTGGGCCCCGCCGTCCCCTGGGCCGAGCAGCGGAAGGGCCGCACGAGGCCCGTCGAGGCCGGCGATCCGCGCGGCCGGAAGATCACCATCGGCACCTTCACCGACCGCGCGGAACTCCCCGAGGTCGCCGCCACGCTCCAGCAGCAGCTCCGGAAGGCCGGTTTCACGGTCGAGCTGGAGATCCGCGAGTACGCCAACATCGAGTCCGACGCGCTCGCCGGGAAGTTCGACGCGTTCATCCTGTCCCGGGCGACGGTGCTGGACTCCGGGGACCCGGCCGCCTACCTCTCCAGCGACTTCGGGAGCGAGGGGACGTTCAACCTCTCCCAGCTCACCGACCCGGTCGTCGACAAGGCCCTGCACAAGGCGAACACCACGCCGCCCGGCGCGGCCCGCCGCGCGGCGGTCCTCGAGGCGGAGACCGCCGTCCTGAACAGCGACGCGGCGATCCCGATGCTGCACGAGCGGGTCATCCAGGGTGACGCCGCCGATGTCGTCGGCTCCGCGAAGGACCCGCGCGAGCGTCTGCTGGTCACCGCCGACACCCACCGCGCATAAGCACCGGCACCGGCACCGGCACCGGCACCGGCACCGGCACCGGATCACAGCATCACAGCATCACAGGATCGAGCAGGACAGGACACAGGATGAGAACCGCCGCCGCGCGCGCTGCCGCGCTGGTGACCGTGATCGGTGTGATCGGGCTGCTGCCGTGGCTGTCCGGGCGCGACGCCGCGCTGAGCGTGCTGCGCGCCCGGTCCGCCGAGCAGGCCGCGACCGAGGAGGCGCTCCGGGCGATCAGGGAGGACCTCGGCCTGGACGCCGGGCCGGCGGCGCTGCTGGCCCGCTGGGCGGCCGGGCTGCTGCGGGGCGACCTCGGCTCGTCCTGGGTGTCCGGTGCCGAGGTGCTGCCGTCGGTGGCCGGCGCCCTGCGGGTGTCGCTGTCCCTGATGGGCGTCTCCCTGGTCGTGGCCCTGCTGGTCGCGGCCGCCCTGTGCGCCGGCACAGTGGTCCGTGCGGGGCGTGGGACCCTGCGCCGCACCGGCACCGGGGCGCCGGCCGCCGTGCTCGCCTCCGTGCCGGAGTTCCTGCTGGCCACGGTGGGGCTGCTGGTGCTGGGGGTGTGGCTGGGGGCGCTGCCGACCTCGGGCTGGACGGGGCCCCGGTCCATGGTGCTGCCGGCCCTGGCCATGGGGCTGCCGGCGGGCGGCCTGCTGGGCCGGCTGGTCGACGACGCCGTGCCCGCCGTGGCCGGCGAGCGGTGGACCGGGCTGTGGCGTGCCTCGGGTGTCTCCTCCCGGCGGATCGCCGGGGCGGTGCTGCGGCGTGCCCTCCCTGCGGTGGCGCCGCAGTTCGGACTGGTCGCGGTGGGCCTCACGGGAGGCGCCGTGGCGGTCGAGACGGTCTTCGCGGTGCCCGGCATCGGCCGGACCGCGCTGGGCGCCGCCAAGGCCCAGGACCTGCCGCTGCTCCAGGGCGCGGTGCTGGCCCTGCTGCTGCTGGGCCTCGCGGCCGGGGCCGCCGCGCAGGTGTCGCGCACGCGGCTGCTCGGTCCCGGACTGCGGGACGCGGCGCTCGCCCTGCCCGCGCCACGACGCGCCGCCACCGGCCGGGTGGGGCGTGCGGTGCCCGCGGTCCTCGCGGCGGTCCTGGTGCTGGTCACCGTGTGGGGCATGCTGCGGGACCCCTTCGCGGTCGACACGGCGGCCCGGCTGATGCCTCCGTCGTGGGCGCATCCGCTGGGGACGGACGGTCTGGGCCGGGACGTGCTGGCCCGGCTCGGGCACGGTGCCCGGGACACCGTCGGGGTCGCCGGCCTGGTCTGCCTGCTCAGCTACGTCTTCGCCCTGGTCGTCGGCTTCCTGCCGCGCTTCGCCGCGGGCGTGGCGGACGTCGCCAACGCCCTGCCACCGGTGATCGCCGGGATCCTGGTGGCCGCCGCCGTCGGCCCCGGCACGGTGGGCGCCTCGGTGGCGGTGGCGTCGATCTCCTGGCCGCCGCTCGCCGCGCACGCCGCCGCGCTGGTGCAGGAGACCCGGTCCGCCGGGTTCCTGTCCGCCCAACGGGCCATCGGAGCCACGGAGTTCTGGGTGCTGACCCGGCACATCCTGCCGTCGGTGGCCGGACCGGTGGCCCGGCACGCGGTCCTGCGGCTGCCGGGCATCGCGCTGGCGCTGGCCTCCCTCGGCTTCCTCGGCCTGGGCGCCCAGGCGCCCGCCCCGGAGTGGGGGCTGCTCCTCGACGAGTCCCGCGCGTACATCGAGCGGGCTCCCTGGGCGGCGCTCGCTCCGGCCGCGGCCCTCGCCCTGCTGGCGGGCCTCGCGGTCTCCCTCTCCGCCCTCACCGTCTCCCGCCGTGCCTCCGGCCCGCCCCGCGTGACGGACTCGTCCCGCGTGACGGACTCGTCCCCCGCGCAGGCCCCGTTCCCCGTGGGGAACCCCTCCCCCGCGCAGGACCAGTCTCCCGTGCGGAATTCCTCCCCCGCGCAGGCCCCGTCCCCTCTGCAGGAACCGTCTCCCGTGAAGGAGGTGACCGCATGACCGGTCGCTCTTCGCTGCTGTCCGTGCGCGACCTGTCGGTCACCTTCCCCGGCGGTCGCACGAGGCCGGTGGCCCGGCCGGTCGGCGGCCTCTCCTTCGACCTCCGGGCGGGCGAGATCCTCGCGCTGGCCGGGGAGTCGGGAGCGGGCAAGTCCCTGACCGCCCGCGCCCTGGTCGGCATGGCGCCGCCCGACGCCAAGGTGACCGGCAGTGTCCGCCTCCACGGCGAGGAGGTCCTTCCGGCCGGGCGGAAGGCGTACGCGGGCCTCTGGGGACGCCGGATCTCGCTGATCCCCCAGGACTCCCTGTCCGTGCTCAGCCCCGTCCATCCCGTCGGTGAGCAACTGGCCGCCGCCGCACGCTCGGTGCAGCGCCTCGGACGCCGTGCCGCGCGGGCCGCGGCGGTGGCCGCGCTCGACCGGGTCGGCATCGCCGACGCCGAGCGGCGGGCCCGCGCGTACCCGCACGAGTTCTCCGGCGGCATGCGGCAGCGTGCCGTCATCGCCATGGCCACGGTCAACGAGCCGGACCTGGTGGTGGCGGACGAGCCGACCACCGCGCTCGACCACGAGACCCAGGACCAGCTGCTGCGGGTGCTCGGGTCGCTGCGCGAGACCACCGGAGCGGCGCTGCTCCTGATCAGCCACGACCTGCCCGCGGTCCGCCGCCACGCCGACCGGGTGCTGGTCCTGTACGCGGGCCGGCTCGTGGAGTCCGGCCCCGTCGGCACGGTGCTGTCCCGGCCGCGCGCCCCGTACACCGCGGGGCTGCTGGCCTCGCTGCCTCCCGACGAGCCGGTGGCCGAGAGGCGGCTGCCCGTCATCGGCGGGGCGCCGCCGTCACCCGAGGAGCTCGCCATCCTGTCGGGCTGCGCGTTCGCTCCCCGCTGCCCCCTGGCGGACGCCCGCTGCCGCGCGCACACCCCCGAGCCCGTCGCCGCGGGGCCCGCCGGCCGTGACGACCCCGCCCACCACGTGGTGGCCTGCCACCGCCACCAGGACGTGCCCGCCACCGCGCGGGACCTGTTCCGCAAGGAGAGCCCCGCGTGAACCCGCTGCTGAGCGTGCGCGACCTCACCGTCCGCCATCCCGTCCGCGGGCGCCGCCGGACGTCCCGGCCGGTGGTCGACGGGGTCTCCTTCGACATCGCGGCCGGGGAGACGCTGACCCTGATCGGCCCCTCCGGCGCCGGCAAGTCGACCACCGCGAACGCCGTGCTCATGCTGCGCAGGCCCGACAGCGGGCAGGTGCTGTTCGAAGGCCGGGACCTGGCCACCCTCGACGCGGCGGCCCTCCGGGCGACGCGCCCGGCCGTCCAGCCGGTCTTCCAGGATCCCTACGGCTCGCTCAGCCCGCGCCTGCGCGTCCGCGACACGATCGCGGAACCCCTGCGGGTGCAGGGCCGGTGGGACCCGGTCACCGGGCCGGACCGCGTCGACGAACTCCTCGACACGGTGGGCCTCGACGTCCGCCTCGGCGGGCGCAGGCCGCACGAACTCTCCGGCGGTCAGTGCCAGCGGGTCGGCATCGCGCGGGCGCTGGCGAGCGGGCCGCGCCTGCTGGTCCTCGACGAGCCCGTCTCCGGCCTGGACCCCTCGGTCCGCGCCGGCATCCTCAACCTCCTCACCGACCTGCAGGAACGCCTGCGCCTGGGCTACCTGTTCATCTGCCACGACCTCGCCGTCGTCCGCCACTTCGCCCACCGGGTGGCCACCCTGCGCGACGGCCGGATCGTGAGCACCCTCCCCGCACGCGAGCTGTACTCCACCGGGCCGTCCACGGTCTCCGGCGACGAAAGGGCCGTCCGATGACCACCTCCGCCCCCTGGACGCTCGCCCCGCTGCGCCCGGCACCCGGCCACGTCACCCGGGGCCGGATACGGGTCGACCTGGGCACCACCGCCGTGGAGGTGCCCCTCGTCGTGGTCGACGGGACGCACCCCGGACCGCGCGTGGTGTTCACGGCCGGGATGCACGGCGGCGAGTTCACCGGCATCGACGCCGCCGCCCGCCTCGTGGACCTCCTGGATCCCCGGCGGGTCCACGGCCAGGTCGTCGTCTGCCCCGTCGCCAACCCGCCCGCGGTGTACGACGGCCGGCTGGCCGCGTCACCGCTCGACGGCGTCAACATCAACCGGGTGTTCCCGGGAGACCCCGACGGCCTGCCCACCGAGCGGCTCGCCGCCTGGCACTTCACCCACCTGCTCGCCGGCGCGGACGCCTACGTCGACCTCCACTCCGGAGGCATCGACGAGGACCTGCGCGACTTCGTCGGCCACCGGCTCACCGGCGACCCCGTTCTGGACCGCCGCACGAGGGAGTTGGCGCACGCCATCGGCATCCTGGACGTGATCGCGGGACTCGACGCTAGCGGCGGCAACAGCCACGCGGCGGCCGCCCGCGCGGGTGTCCCCGCGGTCCTGGTCGAATCCGGCCGGCTCGGCGAACGGGACCCCGAGGCCGCCGACCGGCTGAGCCGTGGGCTGCTGCGGCTGCTGGGGCTGCTGTCGGTGCTGGAGGTAACGCCCCCGTCCGTTCCGGCGTCGACGGGGCCGGTCCGCGCGTGGACATGGGCGGCCTCCGTGACCGCGCCGGCCACCGGCCTGTGGTACCCGGCCTTCTCCGCCGGTGACGACGTCACGGCCGACGGCGTGCTCGGGTACGTGCGGGATCCGGCGGACGGCCGCCGGACACCGGTCCTCTCCCCGGTGACCGGCCGCGTCTTCTACGGCATGCACGCGCTCACCGTCTCCACCGGCGCGGAACTCGCCGCACTGGCCCGCCCTTCGGATGCCTAGACCGCACCGGTCCCGGCCGCCCGCCGCTCGAAGCCCGGCCCGGGCCGCCCGCCCTCAGCGGGCTGCGTCCGACGGGCGGTGATCCATGGCGTCGTCGGGAGCCGTGCGCGGCGGAGCGCTTCCGCCCCCGAACCCAGCCCCCCGCCCACGGGGGGGGTGACCGGGGGTGCGGGAGTGAGGAGAGCGGGCGGGGCGCCGGTTAATGAAGAAAAGAAA